>JAGLJX010000099.1 GCA_023142175.1 Emcibacter sp. | reverse complement strand
CCCGGGGCAGGCTGACCAGCTCCGTAACCCGAAGCCCGGTGGCATAAAGCAGCTCAATCAGAGCGTGGAGCCGGAAGGATTTCAAATCTCCCTGTTGCGCTGCCTGATTTTGCGCTTGTGCCAGAAGGTTGCTGACCTGTTTTTCGCTGAGCAGTTTGGGCAGGGTCTGGCCCAGCCTCGGGCTATCAATACCCAGGGGCGGATTATCATCCCGGATGCCCTCAGCATATAGAAATTTGTAAAACTGCCTTAAACTGGATAATTTGCGGGCCTGAGTTCGGGGGGCCAGACCCCGGGCCTGTAATAGTTTCAGATAATCCCGCAGATGATCCCGGCTGATGTCTTTCAGGGGGGTATTGTTATTCTCTGACAGGTGGCTCAGGTCGCGTTCATAGGATTCAAGTGTATTTTGCGAAGCGCCTCTTTCCGCGCCCAGCATTTCGAGAAACTGACTGATCAAGATGCGGTCAGAAGCCATTGTTCGCTAATATTTCGAGGGCGAGGTTATGTGCATCCGCCTCCAGCTCCACCGACCTGAGCGCCCGTATCACAGCACTGGCACCCGTGGGGTCAAGATAAGATACCCCGCCTTCCGCCGCAATCAGGCTGAGCAGGATCGTCTCGCCATGACTTTTCTCTGCCACTGATTTTATCAGGCTGCGCCAGACCGCCACCGGGATCGGATGACTTTTTTCATGAGCGAGGGGGCCGATAAGTTCCTGCCACATGGATTCTGGAACCTTCATACCCAGCGCTTCTACCACGGAATAAAATAATGAGGCTTTCTCTTTGCGTTGTTCGGGCGATAAAACCATCTGCCCGTTCCACCATAAATCCAATATGCCCTTCGACCAGGGAATGTCGCCATTGTGATCGGAAACAACCATCATCGGCCAAATATCCACCAGAGCGCGAGTGGCGTCCGCATCGCCGGTGAAGGCCGCGGACCGGACAAAGCCATACCATTCTCTGGCCTTGCTATCATCACCCGCCAACATCAGGGCGCGGGTAATATGATGAGCATGAAACAACAGATCTTCTGACAGCTCCAGAGACTGCACCGTGCGCGCATTAAGCAGGGCGGCGCGGGGCAAGTCCCGCGTCACTGCCGCCCGGTCCCAGATTTCTTTCAGAATTTCTGCCTTTTTGACATCATTTATCTGTTTAGCAGCAGATTGGTAAAGCAACACATCACCCATCACTGTCTCGTCTGCTCTGGCGATGGTGATGGCATTGTTATATTCATCGCCGGAAAAAATTATATTACTATAGAGCGGGATGATCTTATTAAGCGGGAAAGTTGCCTGAGTATAGCTTTGTGCCGCCGCCATAAGACGGTCTTCCTTTCGCACATTGGCATTACCGGCAAGGGCAAAAAGCACCAGCGCTGGTGCTTCAGCAAACATCGCCGCTTCAATGGGAATCTCCAGTACGGACATAAGGCTGTATGTCATAGGGTCAAGCTGATCAATGCCCGATGATATTGTCTGATCATTATCACCATCATCCCCATTCAGGGATAATTTATTAATCAGGTCATAAAAAATAAAATCTGTTTTGCCCTGCTCTATGAGCAGCTCAACGGTCAGGGCCGCCCCTTCCGAATTCCCTTCCATGGCCTGACAATAGGCCAACAGCTTCAGCCAGTAATGGTCGGTTATATCATCATCCATGGCCTGTCGGGCCAGTCCACAGGCCGCGGAAATATCGCCCGCCATAAGCATCAGATCACTGGTCTTGCGCGATCCGGCATAGGAATCCCGTGGCAATAATTTCAAAAAGGATACTAGGGTATTCAGGTCACCCCTCTCGCTAATTTTCTGTATTTTTAGGGCTAAAAACCGCGACAGCTCATCAGAGCTAATCTCTTGTGGGGTGATCTCTTCCGGCTCTGTTTGTTCGGGCTGTTCAGCCTCACCTTCGAAAGGCGGTACGACATCCTGCGGGCTTTCTTCGGATTCTGCAACCGCAATTGTGGGAACAGCAGCCGCTGATAGCAGCAGTCTTTTTGTCAGGGATTCCATGACCGGCGACCTGACCGGAACTATCAGTATAGACAATAGCTCTTCGATGCGCTCCCGCTCAGAACCCCGCCACAGGTTTGTGGCAAAGCCGCCGGTTTTTTCGCCCATCAGGCCTTTTTCTGCGGCGATGGTTTCAACGATTTCTATAGTTTCAACTTCCAGCTCATCCGGTTCTATCGACTCCCCGGTCTGTTGATCTTCGTCAACCGCTTGGTCCTGTGCATCCGATGTTGGGCTTTTTGGTAGTTCTTTACCCGGAATATAGGGGCCGGGCTCGCCTGCGGGAAATAATATGGATCGGGGTATTTTATCCGCAGGGACAACTTCCTTCTGCACCTCTTCCTGAGTTACAGGCGCGGCTTCCTCTGGCCCTTCCTGCCCGGCTAAAAGAGGGGCTGAACCCAATATGATACTTCCGGTTGCGGCGATAAGGGTGGGAATTAAGAACTGTTTACGGGTCATATTTTTACCGATCAATTTTAGAGGCCTTCACGTGATATTCATTGCGGAAACCTGTCATCAGGCAGGGTTTTCTCCACATGCTCTTTCGGAGGCTCTATATCCACTGTCATCAAATATATCGCCCCGACCGCGATACCCGACAGAATTAGAAATATAATCGTTGACCAAACTTTACCCATTTTTCGTGACTTTCCCTCGTAATTACTTATTACCGCGCATACTAACCATCTCTTGGGCAATGGTAAAGTACGCTCTCATATTCATGGTATAGTTTAAAATAATTATGGTTATTTAATGACTTTCTATATATCAAAGCTCAAAAGCCATGTTAATAGTAGGCTAAGATGAAACGTATACAAAAAACCAAAATTAAATCACCGGCCTCCCGATTAAGATATCCCTTAACCAAAAGCATCTCTTTAATTGGTCTTATGGGGTCCGGAAAAACCACTGTTGGTGTCCGTCTGGCGCGGAAGCTTGGCATTGCTTTTGTTGATTCCGATGCAGAAATTGAAATCGCCGCCGATCACACGGTAAGTGAAATCTTTGAAAAATTCGGCGAAGAGGATTTCAGGGACGGCGAAAGAAAAGTTATCAGCCGACTGATTTCCAACAAACCTAATGTGCTAGGTACGGGAGGCGGCGCTTTCATGGATCGGGAAACCCGTAAAAAACTAAAAGAAAAAACCATCACCATCTGGCTGAAGGCAGATATTGATCATCTGGTGGAACGCACATCCCGGCGCAATACAAGGCCCCTGCTACGCACTGGAAATCCTGAGGAAATATTACGGAAACTGGCCAAAAAGCGTTATCCTGTATATGGTCAAGCCGTCATCACGGTCGAAACCGGTGCCGGACCCCATGAAAAAGTGGTCGGAGACATCATCTGGAAACTCAATCAGTATCTGGCAAAAGAAAAAAAGAAGCAGGACAATGTTAAGTCAAAAAATAACCGTCGCTCTGAAAAATCATAGCTATGACATCCATGTAGGTCTGGGTCTTCTGGATCAGGCCGGAACAGTCATCGCACCGCTGCTGGGCCGCCTCAAAACTGTTATCATCACCGATAACAATGTGGCCGCACACCTGCTGCCCCGTCTTGAGAAATCCTTAAGCGCCGAAAATATTGCTTTTGACAGCATCATTCTGCCCGCCGGAGAAGCAACAAAATCTTTTGACCAGCTGGAAAGCCTGTTAGACCGCTTGCTCGCCCTGAATTTAGAACGCGGCGATAAAATCATCGCCCTTGGCGGCGGGGTCATCGGTGATCTGGTTGGATTTGCTGCCAGTATTTATCTGCGTGGAATCGGATTCATTCAAATCCCGACCACTCTTCTGGCTCAGGTCGACAGCTCAGTCGGCGGCAAAACCGGCATAAACAGCCCCCGGGGCAAAAACCTGATCGGCAGCTTTCATCAACCTGATCTGGTGATAACGGATGTGAGCACATTAGACAGCCTGCCAAAAAGACAGCTTCTCAGCGGCTATGCGGAGGTGGTCAAATATGCCCTGATCGGGGACAGTGATTTTTTCCTATGGCTGGAGAAAAATAGTACCAAGATAATTGGCGGTGACCATGAGGCACAGACAGAAGCCATTATCACCTGCTGCCGGGCCAAAGCCGCCATCGTGGCTGAGGATGAAAAAGAAAAGGGCGTTCGGGCCCTGCTGAATTTAGGTCATACCTTTGGCCATGCTCTGGAAGCAGAGGTGGGATATACCGATCATCTTTTTCATGGTGAAGCCGTTGCTATCGGCATGGTCATGGCTTTTGACCTGTCCGTCAAAATGGGGCTATGCCCGGAACGTGATGCCGTTAAAGTCAAACAGCATCTGGAAAAGCTATCCCTGCCCACCCGGATCAGCAATGTGGATCACCCGATCGCCAAAATAGAAATGACGGCGGCGCGGCTGTTTGATCATACCCTGCATGATAAAAAACTTTCCTGTGGTCAGGTAACTTTTGTGATAACATCAGGAATCGGCAAGGCTTTTTTAAGCCGCGATATAAACCCCCGGGACGTTAAACATATTTTTCAACTGGCATTAGATTAAATGATCCTCTCAGAACTTCTTATCTTTTCCGCTATAATATTTTTCCTGATTTTATTGGGCGGGTTTTTTTCCGGCGCAGAAACCTCCCTGACCGCCACATCCGCTTCGCGCATTCACCGCATGGCCCAGGGTGGCAACAAACGGGCAGGGCTTGTGGAACGGCTGATGGATAAACCTGAGAAACTTATTGGGGCTATTCTTCTGGGTAATAATCTGGTGAATATTCTGGCCTCTGCCATGACAACAGCATTGTTTATCCGGCTATTTGGTGAGATTGGCGTCATCTATGCCACCTTGGTTATAACATTTCTGGTTTTGGTTTTTGCCGAAGTTCTACCCAAAACCTATGCCATAACCCATCCTGAAAAAGTGGCTTTAAAAGTAGCCCCTTTTGCCAAATTTTCTGTCATTATTTTCACGCCCTTTGTTACTCTGGTTCAGTTCATCGTAGGCCTGACCCTTAAGTTGTTTGGGATCGATCACGCCCATCATAATATTCTTTCTGCCCATGATGAAATCCGTGGCGCCATTAGCCTGCAGGCCCATGAAGGCGGGCTGATCAAAAATAATAAGGATATGCTCGACAGCATTCTCGACCTGCAGGATGTCCAGCTTGAAGATGTGATGGTACATCGAAAAAACGTCGAAATGATCAATGCGGATGACAGTGCCAAAGATATTTTTGCTCAGGTTGTCTCAAGCCCCTTCACCCGTCTGCCCATGTGGAAAAATGATCCGGATAATATTATCGGCGTCATTCATGCCAAGGAAGTCTTACGGGCAGTAAAATCAAATGACGGCCGTGCAGAAGGACTGGATTTTATCAAGATCGCGGGAGAGCCGTGGTTTGTGCCAGAAACCACCAGCCTGCAGGAACAATTGGCAAAGTTTAGGTCTGCAAAAGCGCATTTTGCGCTGGTGGTTGATGAATATGGTGCCTTCATGGGCGTGATCACCCTGGAAGATATTCTGGAAGAAATCGTCGGCGATATTTATGATGAGCATGATACCCAGCCCACAGATGCAAAAGTCATGCAAAACGGATCGGTCGTGACCAGTGGCGATAGTGCCATCCGTGACCTGAACCGGCAATTTAACTGGGAATTAAACGATGATGTGGCCGTCACAATCGCGGGTTATATCATTGATATTGCCGAAACTATTCCCCTGCCCGGTCAACAGTTTTCCCGAGAGGGTTTTACTTTTGAAGTTCTAAAAAGGCGCCGCAATCAAATTACTTCAATATTGATAACCCCGAAAAAAAAGTGACCCCTCACGGGTCTTGCCGTCGATCCAGCAATTCAGATAATTGTACTATTCGTGATGAGGGGAGTTTGCGGATTTTTTGCGCCATCTGATTAACCAGCGCCACTGCTTCAGCTGATAATCCCGATGTATCCACCGTAATCCGCGGATGGGATAGACGGGCAAGCTGCTCTATTTCCTCCGCATCATCCCAGATCAGTTCAAAATAACGGATCACATGCTGCACCATGGCCCAGGTCGGCTTGCCCCGGTGACCATGTTCCAGCGCCGACAGATAAGCCGGGCTTACATCTAGATCCGCCGCCATCTGTTTCTGGCTAATGCCTTTAGCCTTCCTCAGTTCGCGAATTTTTTTGCCATAGGGTGTCATTAACCTCTGTTCCTTTTCAGCACCACATATAATGCCCCGTCGCCGCCATGCTGCGCACTGGCCGTATAAAAAGACACAACACTGGATGCCAAATGCCCCTGAGACAGCCATCTGGGCACATTGGTTTTCAG
>JAGLJX010000098.1 GCA_023142175.1 Emcibacter sp. | reverse complement strand
GATGATGCTGTTCGCGCCGGTGGCTCTGGCGGGAAGCTGTGCTTTCATGCTGCCGGTCGCCACCGCCCCCAATGCGGTGATCTATTCCACTGGCGAAGTGACTATTCCCCAGATGGCCAATGCGGGTTTCCGACTTAATCTGGTAGGAATTGTTGCGGTGACCAGCCTTTCTTATGCTTTAGTTCCGATTATATTTGGCTAATGACCATCAATTTTTAGTGGACTTTTCTTCAAATCGGCCCATATAAGGCATTATGACTATTAACAATGATGGCTCGCTGCGTTCCTTTCGCAAGATGCACGGGCTGGGTAATGATTTTGTGATATTTGATGGCCGGACGGATCAGCTTGATCTGACCGCGGATAAGGCACGCCATATTGGCAGCCGCAACCGGGGCATTGGCTGTGATCAGATCATCACGATTTTACCAAGCACAAAGGCGGATGTTTTCATGCGCATACAGAATGCGGACGGCAGCGAGGCGGGGGCCTGCGGCAATGCCACGCGCTGTGTCGGTGATATTCTGTTGCGCGAGCAACACAGCCACAGGGTCACCATTGAAACCATTGCCGGAATTCTTAGTGCGGAACGTGATGGGGATTTAATTCGGGTCGATATGGGCCAGCCTTTGCGGGACTGGCAACAAATACCCCTGTCCAAAAAAATGCATACGGATAATATGGAGTTGACTGTCGGCCCTTTGTCTGATCCGGTTGCGGTCAATATGGGCAATCCCCATGTGATCTTCATTGTTGCCAGTGTAGACCAGATTCCTCTGGCGGAAATGGGGCCGAAAATTGAAAATAACCCCCTGTTTCCCGAACGGGTTAATGTGAGCATCATCGAAGACCGTGGTAATGGCCATCTGCGTCAGCGGGTCTGGGAACGGGGCGCGGGGATCACGGACGCCTGTGGTTCAGGTGCCTGTGCCGCCGTTGTTGCCGCCTCCGTACGTGGCCTTGTGGACCGAGCCGCTACTATTGAGCTGGATGGCGGTGTTTTGCAAATGGCTTGGGATCAGGATAATCATGTTCAGATGACAGGCTCGGTTAGCTATGTCTATGACGGTGAGATTGCGTTGGATCAAATCTCATGAAGAATAAACCTCAGGTCGTCACCTTCGGCTGTCGGCTCAATACCTACGAATCAGAAGTGATGAAGCATCACGCTGAGGAAGCCGGGCTACATGACACGGTTATTTTCAATACCTGTGCCGTCACCGCCGAGGCCACACGTCAGGCCCGCCAATCCATCCGCCGCACCCGAAAAGACAATCCGGACGTCAAGATTATCGTCACCGGATGCGCGGCACAGATCAACCCCAAAGAGTTCATTGACATGGACGAGGTCGATCAGGTGCTGGGTAATGAGGAAAAATTGCAGGCGGAAAGTTTTGGTCTGGACAGCACAGAGAAACTTCTGGTCAATGATATCATGTCGGTCAAGGAAACCGCCAATCATCTTATTGACGGTTACGAGGAACGCACCCGCGCCTTTGTTCAGGTGCAAAACGGCTGTGATCATCGCTGTACATTCTGTATCATCCCTTACGGGCGCGGCAACAGCCGGTCCGTACCCATGGGCGAGGTCATAACTCAGGTGCAGCGTCTGGTGGAAAACGGCTATAGGGAAGTGATTATCACCGGCGTGGATATCACCTCTTACGGCCCCGACCTGCCCGGTGCCCCCACCCTTGGGGCGTTGTGTCAGAAGATATTGAAGCTGGTGCCTGATTTACAAAGATTGCGCTTAAGCTCCATAGATTCTATCGAGATCGACGAGGTGCTGTTTCAGGTCATTACCGAAGAAAAGCGTATGATGCCCCATCTTCACCTGAGCCTTCAGGCCGGTGATAATATGGTTCTCAAGCGCATGAAACGCCGTCATTCACGGGAAGACAGCATCGAATTCTGCAAGCGGGTTCGCGCCGCGCGGCCCGATGTGACCTTTGGCGCGGATATCATTGCGGGCTTTCCAACCGAGACCGAGAAAATGTTTCAGAACAGCCTGAAGCTGGTTGAGGATTGCGGTCTGACTTATCTTCATGTTTTCCCCTATAGTGCGCGGGAAGGCACACCGGCGGCAAAAATGCCCGCGGTTGCCGGAAATATCCGTAAAGAGCGGGCGGCACGTCTGCGGGCCTTGGGGAATGAGAAATTTGATAGTTATATGTCGGCGCAGGTGGGCAGCGTGGTTTCTATTCTGGTGGAAAAAGAGCAGGATAAATCCGCCATCGGCCATACGGAACATTTTGCACCGGCAAAAATTTTAGCGGATTTACCAGCGGGATATATTGCCAAGGCGCGGGTAACAGGTTATGAAAATGGCATACTTATCACGGAACTCGTTGATTAATGCCAGAAGAAAACACGGACAAGAAAAAAGGTTGGTTCAGCCGCCTGAAAGACGGATTAAAACGCAGCACCACGGCGCTCAGCGGCGGGATCAGCGATATATTCGTCAAAAGAAAGCTCGATGCCACCACCATAGAGGAGCTGGAAGATCTGTTGATCATGTCCGACCTTGGGGTGGCGGTCAGTGCCACGGTTTGTGACAGGCTGTCCAAAGGTCGCTTCGATAAAGAAATCTCGCCGCAAGAAGTACAGGTAGCGCTGGCGGAAGAGGTGGCTAATATCCTGCGACCTGTGGCCCATCCCCTTGAAATTAGCCATAGCAACAAGCCTTATATTATTTTGATGGTCGGGGTGAATGGCTCTGGCAAGACCACGACTATTGGAAAGCTGGCCCGTAAATTTCAGCAGGACGGCAAGTCGGTCATGCTGGCGGCGGGCGATACTTTTCGGGCGGCGGCTATCGAACAATTGCAGGTCTGGGGCCAGCGTAACGAAGTTCCGGTCATTTCTGGTAAGGTCGGTGCCGATGCGGCGGGTCTTGCCTATGATGCGATTCAGCAGGCGCGGGCGCAAAATACAGATATCCTGATGATTGATACCGCCGGACGGCTGCAAAATAAAAGCCACCTGATGGAGGAGTTATCCAAGATCATTCGGGTGATAAAAAAACAGGACGAAACCGCACCCCATTCTACTTTGCTGGTGCTGGATGCGACCACGGGGCAGAATGCCGTGCTGCAGGCTAAGGTGTTTCAGGAAGCAGCAGACGTATCGGGCCTGATCATGACCAAGCTTGACGGGACGGCGAAGGGTGGTGTGTTGGTGGCTATAGCCGAAAAATTCGATCTGCCGATCCATGCCATCGGGGTCGGGGAGACAATTGACGATCTGCAATCTTTTGATGCGGATGATTTTTCAAAAATGTTAGTGGGGCTAAAATAATGAGCGACAATAAAAAACAACTTTATAAACTTCTTATCGAGATGTTTCCGATCATATTGTTTTTCTATACTTATGACGCCAAAGACATGGAGAGCGTTTATCTTGCCACCAAGGTATTCATGGCCGCAATGGTGGTTTCTCTGATAGCGTCTAAAATTATCTTTAAAGAAATTGGGCTTATCCTGTGGATTTCTGGTGGCCTTGTGGGAATATTAGGTGGCGCGACCATCTATTTCCATAATGACCTGTTCATAAAATTAAAACCAACCATCCTATATAGTTTTTTTGCGGTAGCGTTGCTTGGTGGCGTTGCTTTTGGCAAGTATTTCCTGAAAAATGTTTTTGGTGCGGGCTTTCCGCCCCTGCCTGACCACGTCTGGAAAACGCTCTCTTTCCGTTTTGGAATATTCTATATCTTCAATGCAATACTGAATGAGATTATTCATAGGAACTTTGCTTTTGATACCTGGATTTCCACCAAGATATGGCTGTTCATGCCGCTTAGCCTCCTGTTCATGATGACGCAGATGCCGCTGTTGATGAAATATATGGATATTGAGGAAAAGAGTTAGAGGTTTTTCAGGCGGCTCTTTTTAGTTTTGCCTCAATCGTCGGCGCTTGCGCTTAGGCTTTCCTC
>JAGLJX010000097.1 GCA_023142175.1 Emcibacter sp. | reverse complement strand
TGCAAAACCAAATACCAACGCTACAACAATGAAAACCAACCAGTTAAACAGAAATTCCCGCTCTAGAAACCGACTGCTCTGGCGCACAACAAATATCCGCACCACAATAAGCAATAAAGCCATCATACCCAGCGGACCTCCGGTTAATATGTCCTGTAACAAACCCAACAAGAAAACAGCCGTCACGGGCATAAGCCGCGGTTTGAAAATACTCCAGTAATATACCGCGATCAGTGATAAAAATGGCAATAAATTGTCAATAAATACCAGCCTGTATTGAATTTGCATTAATAGCAACAACACCAGAGTGCTGATAAAAGGTAATGCACCCCTGAACCCGACTTCCGATTTATGATCCTGCCCCATATTTATCATTTTGGTTCCCTGGTGCCCTTTTTTTCCTGCGAGACCACCGGACCTCTGATAATATCATATGCTAGGATACTCACATAATTCAGGTTATATAATTTAGCCGATAGTTTGATCCTGATACCTTCCATATTTATTTCCACCACCTGTCCCACAGGCAGATCGGGGGGAAATACCATACCATATCCAGAGGTTAATATCAGGTCTCCCACACTGAGTTCTTCACCAAAGGGCAGAAAGGCGAGTTTTGGATAGGCTGAATTATCGCCTTCCAAAATCATATTGATACCACCGGAGGCGAGCTTGACAGGTATGCGGCTGTTGATATCTGTGACCAATAAGACCCGCGAAGAAGAAGATCCCACATTGATGGTTCTACCGACAATTCCGTCCTCATTAACAACGGCCTGCCCCTTGTCCACCCCATCACCGGTTCCCCGGTTAATTAGGACACTCTTGAAAAACGGACTATCGCTATCGGAAACCACCCTTGCGGCGGCGATGGTATTCACTTTACCCTCGCCAACATTTAACAGTTTTTTAAACCGTTGATTATCAATTACCAACTGGGAGGACTTGATCTGTGCCAATTTCAGGCTATCATTTTCCGCACGCAGACGTTTGTTTTCAGAAAACACAATGGCGACCTGCCTGGTCCATTCGATAAAACCATCCACAGCCTCAAAGGGCCGGGAAGCAATATCCAGCACAGGGACAAAAAAGTTAGAAACTTCTGAACGTATACTATTCACTGCGACTACATTTTTACTGCCGAATATGAGTAAGGCAAGCGACAATACAATGAAGAAACCAGAGGTAAACCTATGCCCTAAGCCCTTCATATTTTACCTCGCCTCAATATGAATCAAGCAATACATGTTGCAGAATTTCGTCTTCCAGTGCCCGCCCGGTCCCAAGCGCAACACAAGTTAGCGGCTCGTCAGCGATGATCACGGAAAGGCCGGTTGCCTTGCGGATAATCTTATCCATATCCCGCAGCAATGCGCCGCCACCGGTAATGACAATCCCTTTTTCCACAATATCTGACGCCAATTCCGGCGGTGTTTGCTCAAGGGCCGTTTTCACGCCCTCCACAATGGCACTCACTGGCTCTGTAAGGGCTTCAGATATTTGAAGTTGGTCAATGATGACCACCTTTGGAACCCCGTTCATCAGGTCACGACCCTTGATTTCCATTGTCTCCCCAACACCATCTTCCGGTGCAGCAGCCGTACCAATTTCCTTTTTGATTCGTTCAGCACTCGCTTCGCCGACCAAAAGATTATGATTGCGCCGGATATAGGAAATAATTGCTTCATCCATCTTGTCGCCACCGACCCGTACGGACATAGCATAAACAATACCGCCAAGGGAGAGAACTGCCACCTCGCTAGTGCCGCCTCCAATATCAACAATCATGGATCCTGTAGGCTCCGTCACCGGCAGGCCAGCTCCAATAGCAGCAGCCATTGGTTCTTCGATAAGAGATACGCGCCGCGCCCCGGCTTCCAATGCACTGTCCCGAATAGCTTTGCGTTCAACCGGAGTTGAGCCAGAAGGTACACAGATAACGATATGCGGGCTTGCAAACATGCTGCGGTTATGAACCTTACGAATAAAATCCTTAATCATGGCTTCTGCCACTTCAAAGTCGGCAATAACACCATCCCGCAAAGGACGAATGGCTTCGATATCACCGGGCGTGCGACCCAACATCATTTTAGCGGATTCCCCGACCGCAATGACTGACTTGACGCCACTGCTATTCTTGATAGCCACCACAGATGGCTCATTGAGGACAATGCCACGTCCTTTCACATAGACAAGGGTATTAGCTGTGCCCAAATCAATCGCCATATCGGATGAAAACATCCCCAAAAGTTTTTCTAACATATCTAATCGCCTGTTGCTTATCTTAACCTGTCTTTTTCAAGGCTATTAACCTTGATTTTGCCTGCTTGTATATTGTTTGTATTAACATACTACTGCGAAAGCAATTTTTTTGTGTAGAATCTGAAGCCTTTTATGTTTTTTCCACTATATTTATATCTAATCAAAGAAAAAGGTTAAAATATATTAGCAGGGTTACATGAAAAAATATTTACTTTCATGCTGCGTTATCCACATAAACCCGTCTGGAGCCATGCTACTGAATACACTAATGCGTAAGCGGACAATTATGTCAAAGCCTGTTCACCCCAATGGATTTTGACCTGTCTTCTTATTTCTCAGTTAGGATTAATCAGTCATCGCTTCTGGTGCGGTTTTTTCCCGCTTTACCCTGAGCTTATTGAGCGCATTGATATAGGCTTTAACGGACGCCACCAAAGTATCCACATGAGCACCATGACCATTGACCGTCTTGCCGTTTTCTTCAAGACGCACTGTTACCTCTGCCTGAGCATCAGTTCCCCGTGTTACCGCGTGGACCTGATACAGCTCCAGAAGCGGCTTGCCGCCTGATAATTCCCGCAATGCTTTGAAAGAAGCATCCACAGGGCCGTTTCCCTTGCTGGTGACGGTCATATTCTCACCATCCACTTCCAGCCCGAATGTAGCACTACTGGCCTGCCAGCTGTCACAAATGAATGACCAGCTCATCAGCTTCATGTGATCATTGTCGCGCTGGTTTTCATCAACAATGGCAATGATATCATCATCATAGAGGGTCTTTTTCACATCGGCCAAGTCTTTGAAGCGGGTGAAGGCGCTCATAAATTCATTGTCACCCAACTCATATCCCATATCTTTCAGTTTTTCCCGGAATGCGTGACGACCAGAATGTTTACCCATCACCAGTTCAGACTTTTTTAATCCAACAGATTCAGGGGTCATAATCTCATAAGTTTCCGCATTTTTCAGCATACCATCCTGATGGATACCGCTTTCATGGGCAAAAGCATTAGCGCCGACAATGGCCTTGTTATGCTGTACATTCAGCCCCGTGACCGTAGACACCAGCTTCGATGTCCTGATGATGTTTTTTGTTTTGATACCCGTATGATATGGCATAACGTCTGCGCGGGTGCGAAACGCCATGACGATTTCTTCCAACGCCGCATTACCGGCCCGCTCACCAATGCCATTAATCGTACATTCAATCTGCCGCGCCCCGCCCTGCACAGCCGCGATGGAATTGGACACGGCCAGCCCCAGATCATTATGGCAATGAGTGGAGAAGATCGCCTTGTCAGAATTGGGGACATTCTCGATGATCTTCTGCATGATGATACGATATTCATCGGGTGTGGTGTAGCCTACGGTATCAGGTACATTGATGGTCGTTGCTCCGGCTTTAATAGCGACCTCGATGCTGCGATACAGAAAATCCATTTCTGTGCGTGTGCCGTCTTCGCAAGACCATTCCACATCATCACACAAATTACGGGCATAACTAACACTTTCTGCAATGCGTCCGATCACCTCATCCGGTGTCATTTGCAGCTTATGCTCCATAT
>JAGLJX010000096.1 GCA_023142175.1 Emcibacter sp. | reverse complement strand
GGAAGCTATGCGGGAAGTGCGTATTGCACTGTTGGAGGCCGATGTTGCCTTGCCTGTGGTCAAAGACTTCATTGCCAGCGTAACGACACGCGCTGTTGGACAGGAAGTTATGAAGTCCGTTTCCCCCGGTCAGATGGTCGTCAAGATCGTTAATGACCAACTGGTGGAAATGCTCGGCAGTGACAAAGTGGGCATTAGCCTTGCGGCGGTGGCACCGGTACCGATTCTGATGGTGGGCTTGCAGGGTTCTGGTAAAACAACTTCTGCGGCGAAAATTGCCAAACGGCTTAAAGAAAAAGAAAATAAAAAAGTCATGATGGCTTCACTGGACATATATCGTCCGGCGGCTATGGAACAGTTAAAGGTTCTGGGACAGCAGATCGACGTACCCACCCTGCCCATCATTGACGGTCAACTGCCCGTGGATATTGCCAAGCGGGCCATGACGGCGGCCAAGCTTCAGGGCATGGATGTTGTCATATTGGATACGGCGGGTCGTCTGCATATCGACCAGACCCTGATGTCAGAGGTTATTGGCGTACGCAATGCGACCAACCCCCATGAGACTTTGCTGGTTGTGGATAGTCTCACCGGACAGGATGCTGTTAATGTGGCGCAATCCTTCAGCGATCAGATTGGCATCACTGGTGTTGTCCTGACGCGTATGGATGGTGATGGTCGTGGCGGTGCAGCGCTGAGCATGCGGGCGGTTACCGGACAGCCGATCAAGTTGGTTGGTACTGGTGAAAAGATTGAGGATCTGGAAGAGTTTCATCCCGAACGGGTGGCATCACGGATTCTGGGCATGGGCGATGTGGTTTCCCTTGTGGAGAAGGCTGCGGAGACCATTGAGGCTGAAGACGCCGAAAAAATGATAAGAAAGATGAAGAAGGGCCAGTTCGATTTTGACGATCTGCGCTCCCAGCTTCGTCAGATGAAAAAGCTCGGCGGTATGTCAAGCATTCTGGGTATGTTGCCGGGTATCGGCAAGATGCAGAAACAGATAGCCAGTGCCAAAGTGGACGACAATCTGCTGAAACGGCAGGAAGCGATCATCAACAGTATGACACCAAAGGAAAGAGAGCGGCCAAAACTATTGAACGCCTCGCGCAAGAAAAGAATTGCCGCCGGATCAGGATCAACGGTTCAGGAAGTGAACAAGCTGATCAAGATGCAGAAACAGATGGCGGGCATGATGAAGAAGATGGGCAAGATGGGCGGCAGGGGTATGCCCCTGCCAGGTCAGATCCCACCCGGAATGGAAGGATTGCTTCCGAAGTAAAAGAGAGATTTTGAAGATCATTATGATCTGAGACTGATTAAGTAAAAGACGGGTTCGCTCATAGAGCAGCCTTGAGCCCGTTTCATGGTGTTGGTAACAACACCGGAAATAATATTAAAATGTATTTTTAAAACCGAAGAAAGGATTAGCCGGAATGGCTGTAAAAATTAGACTGGCTCGTGGGGGCGCAAAGAAACGCCCTTATTACCGTATTGTTGTTGCCGATGTGCGTTCACCGCGCGATGGCCGTTATATCGAAAAAGTGGGAACTCATAACCCGCTTCTGCCAAAAGATCACGAAGACCGTGTTCATCTTGTTGAAGACCGGATTAAATACTGGCTGGATCAGGGCGCACAGCCTACTGATCGTGTTGCACGTTTTCTGGATGCGGCTGGCTTGCTGAAACGCGAAGCCCGTAATAACCCCAACAAAGCCAAGGCTGGTGCCAAGGCTCTGGAACGTATCGAAGAGAAAAAAGCTAAAGCCGAAGCTGCTGCTGAAGCCGCCGCTGAAGCTGCTGCGGCACCTGCACCTGCTCCTGTTGAAGAAGCGCCTGCTGAGGCCTAAGGAAGATAGCCGATGTCTCGACCTCAATACGTACATTCACGGCGTGAAGAGCCTGAGATTGGTCCCGAGTGGATTTCAATCGGGGTGATTGTCGGTGCTGTCGGGGTCAAGGGCGCGGTGCGACTTAAGGTTTTCACTAATGATCTGGAAGCGGTTCTGAAAAGAGGATCTGTTACCATCTTCCTCAATCAGCAAAGCACGGGCGAACAGTGCGACGTTAAGCTGATGCATAAGATCAAGGTTGGCTACGCCTGTCAGATATCGGGGGTTAATGACCGGGATCAGGCAGAGAGCCTCAAAGGTGTTAAGCTGTATGTCTCGCGGGAACATCTGCCGAAAATTGAAGAAGATGGCAGTTATTACTACGAAGATATGGAAGGGCTGATTACCAGAGACACAGACGGCAATCCGTTTGGCGTGGTGGAGGCCATATATAATTTTGGTGCCGGGGATTTGATTGAGGTGAAGCTGGATGATGTCCAGAACAGCCCTGCATCCGGCACAAAAATGTATCCTTTTCGGGGCGCTATTGTCCCGGAAGTGAATATTGAAGACGGGTTTCTGGTGATTGATCGTATAGCTTACGGCGATGATCAGGAAGACGATGACTGAGCCTGTCTGGACAGCGCAGGTTTTGACCCTTTACCCGGAAATGTTTCCGGGGCCGCTCGGTGTATCGCTTGCGGGCAAGGCATTGGACAAGGGATTATGGGCCATGAATGTGACCCAGATC
>JAGLJX010000095.1 GCA_023142175.1 Emcibacter sp. | reverse complement strand
GATGTTCTGGCGGCGGCTATAGATGACGTAAGTTGTGATAACAGGCCTTTGGTCTATTTATCACCAAGGGGTAAAAAACTGGATCGGGATATGATTCGGGAATTTGCCTCAAAGGAAGGCATAACGCTTATTTGCGGCCGGTTTGAGGGCGTTGATGAGCGGGTGTTGGAAGCGCGGAATATACAAGAGGTCAGCCTCGGTGATTTTGTGTTGTCCGGCGGGGAAGTGGCGGCTATGGCATTGATGGATGCGGTGGTTAGGACAATTCCCGGGGTGATCGGTGATGCGGACACCTTGACCGAAGAGAGTTTTGAGACGGGGCTACTTGAGTATCCCCATTATACCCGACCCAAAGTTTGGGAAGGAAAAGAGATACCGGACGTGCTGCAATCTGGGCACCATGGCAAGATAAAGGAATGGCGTACGGCCCAGTCAGAAAAACTGACAGAGACACGGCGACCGGACCTTTGGAAAAAGTATATTCATCCCCAGAAATGAGGATGTAAATGATGCGAAATAAAGATGTTGGAATTTAAAGACCCTTGCTATATAAGCGGGTCAGCGAAAAGAGAGACTATTATGAATATTGTAGAAAAATTTGAAAAAGAGCAGATTGCCAAGCTCACAGACGGTAAGGAAATACCTGAGTTTGCGGCTGGTGATACTTTGCGGGTTAACGTGAAAGTTATCGAAGGCACGCGCGAGCGTATTCAGGCCTATGAAGGGGTTTGTATTGCACGCTCCAACCGGGCGTTGAATTCATCCTTCACAGTCCGTAAAATCTCATACGGTGAAGGGGTTGAACGTATCTTCCCGCTATATTCACCAAATGTAGATAGCATTGAAGTTATCCGTCATGGTAAAGTACGGCGTGCGAAACTATACTATCTTCGTCCTCTACGCGGCAAGAAAGCCCGTATTGCGGAAAGAAAAGACTGGATGAAAAAGTCAGCTCCTAAAAAGACAGAGGCCATTACGACCTCAAAGGAAGCTTGATTGACTTAAAGTTTTAAGAAAATCCGGGCTTAAACATTAGAGCCCAAAAAAATCAAGGGGCTCCATTCAAAACGAGCCCCTTTTTTTATATGGATATATTATGCCCAAGATTCCTAAAAGAACTTTATACGACAAATTATGGCAAAGTCACATTGTGGAACAGCAGGGTGACGGCAACTGCCTGATCTATATTGATCGTCAGATCATTCATGAGGTCACCAGTCCCCAGGCCTTTGAAGGGCTGCGGGAAGCAGGACGGAAACTGGCTCATCCGGAAGCCATGCTTGCGGTGCCGGATCATAATGTGCCAACGAGCGCAGACCGTGCCACAGCAATCAATGCCAAGGACAGCCAGATTCAACTGGATACTCTGGCGGAAAACTGTGCGGAGTTCGGCGTTGAATATATCCCCATGCTGGACGCCCGTCAGGGCATTGTTCATATCGTGGGACCCGAGCAGGGTTTTACCCAACCCGGCATGACCATCGTTTGTGGTGACAGCCATACCTCAACCCACGGCGCATTTGGCGCATTGGCATTTGGCATCGGAACCTCCGAGGTCGAGCATGTCATGGCGACACAGACACTGGTGTTAAAGCGTCAGAAAAATATGCGTATTGATGTGGACGGTGCTGTTGCTGCGGGAATAACCGCCAAGGATATTGCCCTAGCCATCATTGGTGAGATCGGTACCGCTGGCGGTACGGGTTATGTCATTGAATTTACTGGTTCTGCCATCCGTGACCTTTCCATGGAAGGGCGCATGACATTATGCAATATGTCTATTGAGGCAGGCGCGCGATCCGGTCTGGTGGCCCCTGATCAGGCAACCTATGATTATGTCATGGGTCGCCCACAGTCGCCAAAGGGCGCGGCATTTGAACAGGCTGTTGCTTACTGGAACACACTTGCCACTGACGAAGGTGCCACATACGACAAAGAAGTATATCTGAAGGCTGCGGCTATAGCGCCACAGGTCACATGGGGTACCAGCCCGGAAAATGTATTGCCGATTACAGGTGTCCTACCAAATCCCGACGATGTACAGGATGCAGAACGCAAAATCGCTATGCAGAGGGCGTTGGATTATATGGGGCTTGAAGCGGGAACGAACCTACAGGACGTTATCATTGAGCGGGTCTTTATCGGGTCATGTACCAATGGCCGAATCGAAGATTTCCGTGCCGTGGCTGATGTGGTTAAGGGTAAAAAAATCCATGCTGATGTGGTAGCATGGGCGGTGCCCGGATCGGGGCTAGTTAAGCTACAGGCCGAAGAAGAAGGTCTGGATCAGATTTTGATGGATGCCGGTTTTGACTGGCGGGAGCCGGGATGCTCCATGTGTCTGGCCATGAATGCTGACAAGCTTGGGCCGCATGAACGCTGTGCTTCAACCTCAAATCGCAATTTTGAAGGTCGGCAGGGGCCAAAGGGCCGCACCCATCTGATGTCACCCGCTATGGCGGCGGCGGCGGCCCTGACCGGTCACTTAACCGATATAAGGGAGCTTTGATCATGGATAAATTCACGAAATTGAGCGCGGTGGCGGCTCCCCTGCCCATGCCAAATATTGATACGGATATGATTATTCCGCAGAAACATCTGAAAACTATAAAGCGAACTGGTCTGGGGGTATTTGCCTTTTCCAATATCCGCTATCATGATGACGGCTCGGAGCGGGAGGATTTTATCCTTAATCAGACGGCCTACCGGAGCGCGGAGATTCTGGTGACGGGTGAAAATTTTGGTTGCGGATCAAGCCGCGAGCACGCACCCTGGGCCTTGAAGGATTTTGGCATTAAATGTGTCATTGCATCGAGCTTTGCCGATATTTTTTACGGCAACTGTTTCAAGAATGGCATCCTGCCGATAATTTTACCGCAGGAGGTCATCGACTTGTTATTGGATGACGCGGGACGCGGGGCCAATGCCATTATCTCCGTTGATCTGGAGAAACAGGAAATCTCAGGGCCGGACGGCGGCACAGTGTCTTTTGAGGTTGATTCTTATCGCCGTCATTGTCTGCTCAATGGCTTGGATGATATTGGTCTGACTTTGGAAAAGAAAGCCGTCATTGATAATTTTGAAGCTAAAAAGAGATTAAGCCAACCTTGGTTATTTAAGGACTAGGAATTATGGGTAAAACACACTCACTATTGATATTGCCGGGGGATGGTATTGGGCCAGAGATTATGGCGGAAGCGCGCCGTGTGGTTGACTGGATGGGAGCTAACCGCGATCTGAAATTCAATATCCACGAGGACCATGTGGGCGGGGCCGCCTATGATGCTTATGGTAAGCCCCTGTCCGATGATGCGCTCGCGCTTGCCAAAAAGGTTGACGCGGTATTGCTTGGTGCCGTTGGCGGGTCGAAATGGGACGGGGTCGATTATGATAAACGCCCTGAAGCGGGTCTTTTGACCCTGCGCAAGGAGCTGGAGCTGTTCGCCAACCTGCGTCCGGCTAGCTGTTTTGATGCGTTGGTTGATTCCTCAAGCCTGAAGCCGGAACTGGTCAGGGGTCTTGATATTATGATCGTACGCGAGCTGACCGGCGGGGTTTATTTTGGTGAGCCACGCGGTATTGAGACATTAGAAAATGGTGAACGCCGCGGTGTTAATACACAGGTTTATACCACGTCTGAAATTCACCGCATTGCCCATGTAGCCTTTGATATGGCTGGCAAGCGCGGCGGGCGGGTTACCTCATCGGAAAAAGCCAATGTGATGGAAAGCGGCCTCTTGTGGCGGGAAGAAGTCACCGTCATTGCGGAGGAATACCCCAAGATCGAGCTGGATCATATGCTGGCTGACAGTTGCGCCATGCAATTGGTTCGTGAGCCAAAACAATTTGATGTGATCTTGACAGATAATTTGTTCGGCGACCTGTTGAGTGATGTGGCGGCCATGTTGACGGGCTCTTTGGGTATGCTTCCGTCTGCGGCCCTGGGCGCCCGGGGCGGTTGCGCGATGTATGAGCCAGTGCATGGCAGTGCGCCTGATATTGCCGGGCAGGGTTTAGCCAACCCCATCGCCACAATCCTTAGCCTCGCCATGGCGCTACGCTATACCTATGACTGTGCGGCAGAAGCACAGCTGATTGAGGATGCGGTGCAGAAGGTGCTGGCGGGTGGTCTGCGCACGGCGGACATCATGCAGCCGGGCAAGGCAAAAGTTTCGACCTCTGTCATGGGGGATAGTATTTTACGGGCTTTGGATAGCCTGAACACTTAAAGATTTTGGAGTTAAAAAATGCCGTATAAAGTCGCCGTTGTTGGTGCCACCGGAAATGTAGGCCGGGAAATGTTGAATTTATTGGCGGAACGTCAGTTTCCCGTCTCACAAGTAGTGCCGCTGGCATCGCGCCGTTCGCTGGGTCAGGAAGTGACTTTCGGGGACAAGACCCTGAAAGTGAAATGCCTTGATGATTATGATTTCACCGGCACTGATATTGCCCTGATGTCCGCAGGCGGTTCCATTTCTAAAAAATGGGGCGAGAAGATCGGAAAGATGGGCTGCGTGGTGATCGATAACAGCTCCCATTTCCGTATGGACCCCAAAGTACCGCTGATCGTGCCGGAAGTGAATGGTGAGGCGATTGCGGGCTATACCAAGAAGAATATCATTGCCAATCCCAACTGCTCCACAGCCCAGATGATGGTGGCCCTAAAGCCTTTGCATGATTACGCTAAAATCACCAGAGTTGTGGTATCAACTTACCAGTCTGTATCAGGTAGCGGTAAAGATGCTATGGATGAGCTATGGACGCAAACAAGGGCGATTTTTGTTAACGACCCGATCGAGACTAAAGTTTACCCTAAGCAGATTGCCTTCAATGTTATCCCGCATATTGATGTCTTTATGGACAGCGGCGATACCAAGGAAGAATGGAAAATGGTTGCCGAAACCGCAAAAATCCTTGATCCTGATATTCTTCTGACCGCGACTTGCGTTCGGGTTCCGGTCTTTCTTGGCCATTCGGAATCCATAAATATTGAGTTTGAAAATCCGGTGGACGAGCAACAGGTTTTTGAAATTCTGCGGGCCGCACCGGGCATATTGGTGATTGATAAGCGTGAAGACGGCGGCTACATCACCCCGATCGACTGTGTTGGTGAATTTGCCACCTATATCAGCCGCATCCGCCGTGACGTGACCGTGAAAAACGGGATCAACCTGTGGTGCGTTTCTGACAACCTTTTGAAAGGCGCAGCATTGAATGCGATTCAGATCGCGGAGAAGCTCTGCAGTGATTATCTGAAAAAAGCCTGAGCGAAGATCAGAACATAATTTTATAAAGAGGCAGATGACATTCATCTGCCTCTTTATTTATGGCAAAGTTAATTCAGATGTTTTTCTAAAAAGACTTCCACTTCCTGAAAGAATGTTATTCGGTTTTCCTGAATACTTAAATGGTGATCGCCTTTGTCAAGAATAATAAAGCGCACATCTTTACCTTCTTTTTTCAACTTTTTTGCCATACGTTCGGAATGAATAATAGGAACGACATTATCCTTGGTGCCATGGGCCATGAGGATGGGCAGGTTTATTTTGTCCGTATTGTGATAGGGCGAAATATCTGAAAAAGACTGGTCATCATCGGTAAAATAATCAAAAGGATATAGATACCATTCATCCCGTTTCAAGCGGGTGAGGTCGGCCACCGGCGCCATTGCCACCGAGCATTTATAGAGGGACTGATCCCTTACAACGGCTTGTAATGCCGCATAGCCACCATAACTGGCTCCCATAATGCACATACGTTTTGGATCGGCATAGCCCTGTGCGATCATCCATTTGGCCCCGTCATTGATATCATCAAGCATGCCCCGGCCATATTCATAATCGCCCTTGAAATAATAATCGGCGCCATAACCCGTCGACCCCCGGAAATTCATCTGCAAAACCGCATAGCCACGGGTGGTCAGAAACTGGACCCAACTATCAAATCCCCAGACATCGCGTGAATGGGGTCCGCCGTGAGGCATGATTATTGTCGGCAGGTTTTTGGCATCTTCCTTGCCTGCGGGCAGGGACAGATAGGCGGGAATATTCATGCCGTCACGATTTTCATAAGATGTGATAATCATTTTTGACAAGGTCGCTTTTTGTACCAGCGGGTAATTATCGGCGAATTTGGTTATTCTGTTCAGTTTTCTGTCGAGCAGGTAAAACTCACCGGGCCGGGTCGGGCTGGTGACAGAAAAAACAATCTTTGCCTTGTCGTCGGTATAGGATTGGAAAGTGATATATTCATCGGGGAAGAACTGCGATAAATCCTTCCGTATCCCGGCCAGAACCTTATTCAGATATACGGTGACAGGTTTTTCATTGGTATAGCTGTAGGCCATTATTTTATCTGTCTTGGCATCGATGGAAATAGATCTGATACCAGAATGATCATTGCTGATCTTGGTCGGGCGCATGGATCTGTCATTGATGTTATATTCATAGAGAGCGGTTTTGCCATTCTCATGATTGGAGAGCACATAGATATAATTT
>JAGLJX010000094.1 GCA_023142175.1 Emcibacter sp. | reverse complement strand
GCCCGAGTTAATACGAGGAGGGGGAACGCCCACGGCGTGGGGGAGTATCCCCCACCAAACAAGAAAATACCCCACCAGTTAAAAACAAAACCATTGAGAAATTCAGTATTCTGGTTTAGTATCCGAGGCTTCAATACAACCACTCAGGACGTCCCATAATATGTCACTCGGCCTTGCCCGCAGAAAAGAGCTTCAGAAACGTCGCAGTCAGAGATTCTGGACCTTTATCAAAATAATTTTCTTTATGGTCGCCTTGATCGGCAGCAGTTATTTTGCCTTTGATACCGGACAGGATATTGCCCTGCGCGGTGTGGTGTACAATGAGGATAAATATGACCAGCAAACCTCAGATCTGGAAAAAATGCGCATTGAACTGGGCAATACCGAAGCGGCCCTGAATAAGATACAGAAGCTTTTGCCCAATGCTGAAATCCAAAATCTGTTAAAGGTGATAAACCAAAAAGCCGCCGATGGCATTAGCCCGGAAAGAATGACAACGGTAATAGCTGGCCTGTCAAAAGACGCACAATGTTCTGAACAGCCGCTGACCAAAAGATTTGTCATAATGACCCCTGTCTCACAACAGACCGACGGTGCCGTCAGTTTTTACCGGGGCATGATCACGGTCATAGGAAAAGGCAGCCCGACCCTCAATGAGGACGGCAATCCCGAAGCATGGTTTGACCCCACGCAACAAATTACCGCCACCTTCACCCTGCCCGGTGGCGAGACACAGAAAGCCACAGGAATATTGCCGCTTTATCATAGCGTTATTGTTCAGGATAAAGAATATCGTTTTACCATCATTTCTGGCCGCCGATCATTTGCTGACATAACAGTGAGAAGCTGCGATCTGTAGGGGATGAGAACTATGCGTGAATATCTGACAACTGCTGGCTATGACACAGCCATTCCCATTCATACCGTGTCCAGTGAAGGACTGGGCGCATGGCTAGAGACACTAAGCCCCCCACAAACCAGATGGGCCGTAGACAATAATTTTATGGCCGATAAAAATGAAACCCTGAAGCTTGCAGGTACTGAGGGTGAATTGGCCGCAATTGTGTTGGGACTTGGGTCTGATGATGACTTATCTGATCCTTGGGCCGTGGCCTCACTCGCCAGAAACCTGCCGCAAGGCCATTACCGCCTGAATGGTGATAATGATCCAAAATTAACCGCCATCGTCTGGGCATTGGCGCAATATAAATTTGACCGCTATCTGAAGAAAAAAAACGACAGCGCTGCTGTTCTGGTTCTGAAAGATAGGGATGCACTGGCAGAAATAACCGCCATAATTAACAGCATCAATCTTGTCCGTGATCTGGTCAATACCCCCACCTGTGATATGGGTCCGAGCCATCTATCAGACGTGATGAAAGATTTATCAGACCGCTACGATGCGGATTTCACCGAAACCGTTGGTGATGATCTTTTGACCAAAGGCTATAATACTATTCATGCCGTGGGCAGGGCCGCCGCTAATGCGCCGCGCCTGTTGGATATGGTCTGGGGCCGGATGGATGCACCCAAAGTGACATTAGTCGGTAAGGGCGTGTGTTTTGACACCGGTGGGTTGGATTTAAAACCCTCTTCCGGTATGCGGATAATGAAAAAAGATATGGGCGGTGCGGCTCATACCTTGGGGCTGGCACAGCTGATTATGGAAACCGGGCTTGATGTGAGGCTGCGCCTTCTGATCCCGGCGGTGGAGAATAACATATCCGCCGACGCCTTCCGGCCCGGTGATATTATCAAAACCTATAAAGGTGACACCGTTGAAGTGGATAATACCGATGCGGAAGGGCGGCTGGTACTGTGTGATGCACTGGCTCTGGCCTCTGAGGATGACCCTGATCTGATGCTTGATTTTGCCACTCTGACCGGGGCCGCGCGCGTTGCTATGGGCCCGTCTATTGTCCCCTTCTTCACCGATGGTGATGAGCTTGCCCAAGGTCTTTCGCAACATTCCGAAACGGAACATGATCCTGTCTGGCGTATGCCGCTTTATGCGCCCTATGCCCCCGGCCTTAAATCAAATTGTGCCGATCTGAATAATATGGGATCCGGCCCCTTCGGCGGGGCAATTATGGCGGCACTTTTCCTGAAGCATTTTGTCACCAAACCGGAAAACTGGGTTCACTTTGACGTTTATGCCTGGAATATGACCGATAAACCCGGACGCCCCAAAGGGGGGGAAGCGATGGCATTACGTGCCGTTTTTGCTTACATAAAGGGGCGTTTTGGCAAATGATGGCCAAAAGAAAGTAAATAGCCTCTAAAAAAAGTTGCGGAAAGACTATTATAAGGGCAGTATTCGAGCATATAATAAATAAAAATATATAGTAGGCTAACCATGAATATCGATTTAGGCGGTCACAAGGGTTTGAGATTATGGATGTACACCCTGACCAACACAGTCAGATCAAAGGGAACTGACCTCACATCAAGGCAACTGGCACTCTTACTACGAATTTATCTGGAACCGCAACCCCATACGGTTCGGGGGTTAGCCAAGGCGCTGAATGTAGCAAAACCCGTGATCACCAGAGCCGTTGATACCTTAAGCGGATTGGGGCTGGTTAAAAGAGTAAGGGATGACGCGGATAAAAGAAACGTACTGATTCAACGCACCGTAAAAGGAGCGGTCTACCTAACAGATTTTGCCGAAAATATGGAAAAAGCCAACGACCAGGCGGGACAGCAGGAAGGTATCTGACAATAAAAAAGAGAGAAATAAAAATGTCTGGCCATGATCTGGACCCTAGGATTACGCCTATGCGAGCGGATCTGGCGGCAAGTTCGCTCAAAGGCAGCATCAAGGCTGAACGGTATAATGACGGCACTGAATATCAATTAATTCACGGCCTGACCAACCTTAACAGCCGGCCAGATGAGAAATCCACAACAACCAGCCAGCTTCTTTATGGTGAGCATTTCATGGTTTATGAAATCAAAAATGGCTGGGCATGGGGACAGGCCCTTCGGGATGGCTATGTGGGATATTGCCGGGCGGATGCCTTAAGCCCCGATTTGTTTCCCTCCACCCATCATGTAACCAACCTTTGCAGCCACATTTTCACTGAGCCGGACCCAAAAAGCCCGACGGCAGGGCAGATTTATATGATGTCTGACGTATCCGTTATCAACGAAATCCCAACCAAGGGTTTTGTCCAGCTTGCGGACGGTAACTGGATTTTTGCCACCCATATCAGCAATACCTATGGGGTTGATCCTGCTTCTGAAGCCCTGAAGTTTCTTTATGCACCATACCTGTGGGGCGGGAAAAGCAGCACGGGGCTTGATTGTTCGGCATTGGTGCAATTATCCTTTGCCGCCGTTGGAATTTCTGTGCCGCGCGATAGCGATCAACAGGCAAAATCTATTGGTGTACAACTGCCTGATGATGCCGTTCCCA
>JAGLJX010000093.1 GCA_023142175.1 Emcibacter sp. | reverse complement strand
AATGTCCATCATATGCGGGTAAGTATCGATCCCCTGCGGGAAGTGATCGACATCGTCAGCTTCCAGACAGATAAACCGCCCCTGACTTGCATCAAACGTATTTAAGAGAGCTTCTGATTACTATTCAGCAGAAACTTCTTCGGCAACCCCGGCTTCAGCTTCTTCTTCAACCTCAGCTTCAGCTTCAGGTGCCGCCACTGAGGGCAGGTCAACTGGCGCATCGCTGAAACTACGCAGTAACGTAATCACGGCGGCCCGGTCATTGGATTTCTTCAGACCGGCAAATTTCATCTTGGTCTTGGCCATAAAGTTATCCGGCTTTTTAAGGAATGCATCCAGATCCTCATACGACCAGTCACCGCCGGATTCTTTCATGGCACTTGAATAAGAGAAGCCATCCGCACCGCCTTTGGCCCGGCCTACGATATTCCACAGGTTCGGCCCGATCATATTTTTGCCCCCATTGTCAGAAGTATGACAGACTTTACATTTCTTGAAGACTGTTGCGCCTTTTTCCACAGATGCCACTGCCAGCAAGTCTGCAAGCAAGGGGCCTTCCTCTACAACGACAACCTCAACTGGGGCGACATCTTCCTCTTCCATCTCAATAGGGAAGGCGTTGGGGCTATAGCTGTCCTCAAATACGGCATCAGTCAAGCCGTTAACACCCATTAAAAGCAGCACAGTCAATAACAATGCCATTGCAATTTTATTCAGTTCAAAAGAATTCAATTTTTTTCTCGCATGTTAAAATGTCTAAAATATATCATCTGTTTACAGATATTTGTCTGTGGACACAAGACCAGTGGATAAAATATTTGACAGTTAGGAAGGGAAACTCAATACTGCGCGAGAATCTCATAGGGTAGAATAATGCAAAAAACATCAAATCATAAGAATATTGTTGCTTTTCAGGGCGAGCCGGGCGCCTATTCAAATCTGGCTTGCCACAATATGTTTCCGGATATGACGGCCCTGCCCTGTCACACCTTTGAAGATGCATTTGCCGCCGTTGAGGAGGGACAGGCCAAATATGCCATGATCCCCATTGAGAACTCGGTGGCCGGGCGGGTAGCGGCAATCCACCATCTGATTCCCCATTCTTCCCTGCATATTATCGGTGAGCATTTTCAGCGCATCAACCATCATCTACTGGCCGTCAAGGGCGCGACAATGGAGAGCCTCAAGACCGTCCGCAGTCATGAACAGGCCCTTGGTCAATGTCGCAACAATATTTTAAGCTGGGGTATTGAGCCGGATGTCTATTCCGATACCGCGGGGGCCGCCAAGCTAATCTCGGAATCGAATGATCCGACTGTAGGGGCCATCGCCTCTTCTCTTGCGGGCGAAATTTACGGCCTTCAAAGCTTGAAAAAAGATATTGAAGATGCCAGCCATAATACGACCCGTTTCGTTATTTTTGCCCGTGAGCCACTGGCCAGCCTGCACAATGACGGCACGACAGTCACCAGCTTTGTCTTTCAGGTCCGCAATGTTCCCGCCGCCCTCTATAAGGTCATGGGCGGTTTTGCCACCAATGGCGTCAATATGACAAAGCTGGAAAGCTATCAATTAAACGGCGCGTTTGTTGCCACGCTTTTTTATGCGGATATCGAAGGGCACCCCGATGATGTGGGGGTTAAACATGCTTTTGATGAAATGGCGTTCTTCACTCACGAGTTCCGTATCCTCGGCAGCTATCCCGCCGCCCAATACCGCCTTGACCGCAAATAAATCTATTTGTCTTTCATGCCACCGCTAGACATAGAGAAAGCGTCTTCTGCGAACCATTTTTCATCCAACTCCGGCCAGCCACGACCGTCCATGCCTGTGCGCTCTTTCCAGTTTTTCTTACCGCTCCATTCGGAAATATCAAGGGCATAAACTGTGGTCATCTTGAGGTCTTCCGGCCGGATGGGGCTGTATTCCTCATTGAGTTTCATGGGGGTGGCAAAATAACCCAGCGGCAATCTCTGGATCAAATCCCTGACCCAGTCATCACTTTGTTTTAGATGCCCCGACGTTGTTGATGTGCTGGGCGGCTTTC
>JAGLJX010000092.1 GCA_023142175.1 Emcibacter sp. | reverse complement strand
ATCTCATCAGGCAAGGAAATGGCTTTGCGTTTTACTTTATCAAAATATAAGCCCGTCAATACGGTAACAGCAGCTAGGCTACCTAACTCTATATTGCGCATTTCATGGCGGAATTTGATCGACTTATCAGTATATTCAACGATTTCGCTATGGATGGTTATGACATCCCCCGCCATAAGCTCGCCCTTATACTGAATGTTCTGTTCTACCGCGACCATACCTTTTTGCTCGTCACGCATACTTTTACCCTGCAAGCCAATCGTAGAGAATAAATTCCATGTAGCCTCATCAAACTTCCCCACATAATACATAACATTCATGTGACCCATATGATCACAATGCCAAGGGAAGACAGCCCCTTGATACGTCAGAATTTCTTTTTCCATCGGATATCCTTTTAAATTGATTGGAGATAACTCCCTCCACGCTCGCGTATTTTTCTCATTAGTATAACGACATCAATCCTGTTGCAACCATTCTTCTAGTAAATGACGGGCAATGGCTATTTGGGGGGGAATTTTGAAGGATTCATCCCCGTCAGTTTCAAATAATTGCCGAAGCGTCTCTTTCTCCATCCACATCGCGTCCACCAACTCATCTGTATCTATGGTAATTTCCGTGGTCAGAGCCTCGGCCCGGACCCCGATCATCAACGACGAGGGAAACGGCCAGGGCTGGCTACTGCTGTAGGTAACTTTTCCCACTTTGACCCCTGCTTCCTCAAATACCTCGCGGCGGGTGGCTTCCTCGATCGTCTCCCCCGGTTCTACGAATCCGGCCAGTGCGGAGTAATTACCCTCTGGCCAGCCAACACCGCGCCCTAGTAGGCATTTATCGCCGTGACTCACCAGCATAATCACCACCGGGTCCGTACGCGGAAAATGCTCCGCCCCGCAGGGCTCATTGGTGCATTTACGCACGTAACCGCCCCGGTCAGGTCGGGTGGCGTGACCACAGCAGGAGCAGAAATGCCGCCGCCCATTCCATTCAAGCATGATCTTACCGCGGCCCAGCAGGGACGGCATGGCGCTGAAGCCATCCGCGCTTAGCTGAAGGGCGATAGACCGTAAGTCTATAAACTTCTCATGATCCGGCAGGTCAACTTTTTGGGGTAACGCAACGGCAAAGGTGGCAATCTTCCCGTCTATGCCCTCTCCATCTATACCAATGAATACCCAGTCCGTATGCGCCCAGTCACCGCCTGTCATGACGTTCACCTCATCCACTGTTCTAACGGCGGGACGCAGACCATCGGTGGTATCCATCAAAGGGCGTCCACCGGCATAGATCAAAAAGCGGCTGTCGGCATGGGTGATCTTCTCAAAAATCCACTTATCATCACCCCTGAAGCTATCCGCAGGGTCAAGGGGAAAGCCGCTAAAAAAAAGATTGTCCGACATCATGTATTCTCAATTGTTGATTGGAAAGAAAGCAAAGACTGCCACAGACAATATATTTTTTCCACAACTATGAATAACCGACTTGATCTTAAGTTAAAAAAAGACCATATATGCGCCCGAGAGGTTGGCGGACGTTTGACTCGCCAATCCGGTCAGACCCGGAAGGGAGCAGCCGTAACGAGATATTTCGGGTCGTTCAATCTCTCACCATTCCATACGTAAAAAATCATACTCATTGCTGGCAAAATTTTTACGGCGGTTCTATAGTGGAAAAAACAACTCTTAATACTCGTGGATTTAAGACCCGTATGTCAGATACCCCTTCCAGCAAAGCCGCCAGCAAACCTGATGAAAATTACCGTGTTCTGGCGCGTAAATACCGCCCCTCCAATTTTGATGAGCTTATCGGGCAGGGTGCCATGGTGCGCACCCTATCCAACGCCATCGAAACCGGGCGGTTGGCCCACGCCTTCATCTTGACCGGCGTGCGCGGGGTTGGCAAAACCACTACCGCCCGCATCATTGCCAAAGCACTGAATTGTATCGGACTGGATGGCAAGGGTGGCCCGACCATATCCCCCTGCGGTAAATGTGAAAATTGCATAGCCATTGCCGAATCCCGTCATGTGGATGTGATGGAAATGGATGCGGCAAGCCGTACGGGTGTTGATGACATCCGGGAAATTATCGAAGGGGTGCGCTATTCGTCCGTCTCAGCGCGCTTTAAAATCTATATCATTGACGAAGTTCATATGCTGTCCCGCAATGCCTTTAATGCACTGCTGAAAACGCTGGAAGAGCCACCGGAACATGTGAAATTCATCTTTGCCACCACGGAAATCCGTAAAGTACCCGTCACCGTTCTCAGCCGTTGTCAACGCTTTGACTTACGTCGTATTTCCATCGAACAGTTAAGCAGTCATTTTGCCAAGCTGTCCGAGCTGGAAAAATGCGAGATAGATGATAAAGCCCTTGCCATGATTTCACGGGCAGCAGAAGGGTCTGTGCGGGATGGCCTGAGCCTGCTGGATCAAGCCTTCGCTCATGGCGCGGGCAAGGTTACCGAACAACAGGTTCGTGATATGCTGGGTCTTGCCGACCGAACGCAGGTACTTGACCTCTATAAAGCCATTATGAAGGGCGAAACGGCGGACGCCCTAACCCAATTGCGCAACCAGTATAATCATGGTGCCGACCCGGAAGTTATCCTGAGTGATATGCTGGAGCTGACCCATTGGCTGACCCGCCTGAAGGTAGTTCCCGATGCGGGCGAAGACATCGTCACCTCAGAAGCGGAACGCAAGGAAGGTCTTGCCATGGCTACGGCGCTGAGCATGCCGATCCTGACCCGTACATGGCAAATGTTGCTCAAAGGACTGGATGAAGTAAAACTCGCCCCCTCTCCCATGTCTGCGGCGGAGATGGTGCTGGTCCGTATGACGTATGCCGCCAAGCTGCCGACACCGGGCGATATGATCAAACAGTTGAAAAATTCACCTCAGGGTGAAAATCAGGGGGCGGCCCAAAAATCCGAGCAGACATCATCACAAAAACCTACCCAGAATTCACAAAGCCCACAGGCCAGTGACAACGGCAGCGCCCCAACAGCCTTTCATGTCATCCAGACCAAGGGGCAGGCACGTATATTGGCGCAGGATGTTTTCCCATCTGAAGATCAGAAATATGAACCGTCTCCCAATAGCTTTGAAGAATTTGTCGCGCTTTTTGAAAGTCATAACGAAGCCTCTATCGCTTTTCAGCTCAACGATAATGCCCATCTGGAAAGCTTTGCCCCCGGACGGCTGGACATCCGACTGAAAGAACAGGCGCCCAAAAATCTGACCGGTAAAATGATCGAACTGCTGAAACAATGGACCGGGAAAAGCTGGATTATTTCCCTGACCATGGCGCAGGGCGACGACACCCTGTTTGAACAGAATGAAGAAAGTGCGCGGCAGTTACGCGAACGGCTCATGAAAAACCCGTTGATCAAGGCCGTGCTGGATCAATTCCCAGGTGCCGCGATTTCCGACATTCGTAAAAAAGTAGAAGAATTTGTCCTTTTAGATGATGGCTCATCTGACTATATCAATGAAAACTTCCTTGTCGGGGAAGATGAATTCGGTCTTGAGTGACCCGCATGGAGAAGAAATGAAAAACCTCGGTAAAATGATGAAACAGGCTCAGGAAATGCAAGGCAAGATGTCCGATATGCAAGCTGTTCTGGAAAAAGCAGAATGTAGCGGGCAATCGGGCGGCGGTTTGGTTTCTGTGACCCTGAACGGCAAGGGCAATATGAAAGCCCTGAAAATTGATCCAAGCATCTTTAATTCTGATGATGCGGAAGTGGTCGAAGATCTGATCGTTGCGGCTTTCAATGAAGCCAAGCGCAAGGTCGAGGAATATTCTCAAAGCGAAATGGCAAAAGTCACCGGCGGCCTTCAATTGCCGGAAGGTTTTAATCTGCCCTTTTGAACTAGCAAAGGTGCGCTCATTTGTATCGCAAGGCTTCCTACGGTTCTGAACTTGATCAACTGATCCAGCTGCTCTCCAAGCTGCCGGGGCTGGGCCCGCGCTCGGCACGGCGGGCGGCCCTGCAGCTGATCAAGCGTAAAGATTCACTCATGCGGCCCCTGTCCACGGCACTAGCCGAGGTGGCGGAATATGTTCATCCCTGCTCTACCTGTGGCAATCTGGACACCACCGACCCCTGCCATATCTGTGATAATATAAAGCGGGATATATCAACCGTCTGTGTGGTTGAGGATGTGGCCGACCTGTGGGCGCTGGAGCGGGCCGGAACTTTCCGCGGACTTTATCATGTCATCGGCGGTACGCTGTCCGCTCTGGACGGTGTTGGCCCCGAGGATCTAAATATCAATTCACTGGTTGACCGGGCTTTGGCGGATAATATCCATGAAGTGATCATCGCCACCAATGCCACCGTTGATGGACAAACCACGGCCCATTATATGGCTGACCGGCTAAAGGACTGTGACGTTACCATCACCCGCCTTGCCCACGGTGTGCCCGTGGGGGGGGAACTGGATTATCTGGATGATGGTACGTTGACCGCGGCCCTCAAATCAAGAAGGGCTTTCTGATTATACATAAAGGTTCCTGTCACTGCGGAGTCGTTAAATTTGCCGTTGAGGCCCCGGCGGATATTAATGTAGTTAGGTGCAATTGCTCCCTATGTAGTATGGTCGGATTCATTCACCTGATTGTGGAGAAAGAAAATTTCACTCTGCTTCAGGGTGAAGATAATCTCGGCCTATACAGCTTCAATACCCATGTTGCACAACATCTGTTTTGTAAGACGTGCGGGGTGAAGTCTTTTTATGTTCCCCGCTCCCATCCGGATGGCTATAGCGTCAATGTCAACTGCCTTGATCACAGCACCATAAAAAGTATCACGACCGAGGATTTTGATGGCCAAAACTGGAAAGATAACATCGGTAAAATTACCTGAAGCTAGCTTTCCACCCCCCATATCTCTTTATTTTCTTCTATAGATATAATTTCTATATTTACTTAAAGCGCTAACTAGTCCTTAAGTGCTAGTCCTTAAGCACTGGTCCTCTATATTTATTTAATAGTAGTAATAATCAGTATTAAATTTCTACTATTTCAACGACATCGTAAGGTTATAAAAATGATTAAGAAAAAGGTTCATCACTCCGGTGGAGATATCACCTTTTCCGATAATTAACTCAGCTCTCACAAATCCAGCCTCAAGGATAAAATCACTTATACCAATCTTCTATTTGAAAAAAATAAACGCCATTGTCCCGATGAGATTTTTTGATACACCCCTTATATTGTATGGCATTTCTATGCATTACATTGCTTTTCAATCTTTTATGGAGCGCATCTCAACAGCAGAAATAGAAATTTATAAATGCGGTGAATATCTATTTTAGATGAATGTTCAGCATAAGAATTACAACATTAGGCGCTTGAAAAACGCCGCAATAATAATATAAATATTTTAGATTATACGTACAGAAGACTCAGGACAATTAACTAGTTCTTAAGTAGTACACCTTATAAAACAGGTGATAATAATTAATATCAAATAAGAGAATTTAATACAAAGAAAAGGCTCTAGAAATGATTAAAAAAAATGTTCATCCTTCCGGCAAAGAAATATACTTCCCCGACAATGAATTTATTGTCAGCAAGACCGACCTTAAAGGTAAAATCACATATACTAATTTGCTGTTTGAAAAAATGAGCGGCTATTCCCGCGATGAACTTTTTGGTCAACCCCATAACCTTATTCGGCATCCCGATATGCCGCATTGTATCTTCAAACTTTTTTGGGACACCCTGCAACAACAAAAAGAAATTTTTGCCTATGTGGTGAATATACATAGAAATGGTGATCATTATTGGGTATTAGCCCATGTTGTTCCCACATTTGATAATATGGGCAACCATATGGGGTATCATTCCAGTCGCCGCGTCCCAAGCCGGCAAGTCGTCCATAAAATGCAGGCCTATTACCGGGAGCTATCCGCCATAGAAAATAACCATTCAAATGTTAAAGAGGGTACACAGGCGGCCCTGAATAGTTTCACCGAGTTATTGAAA
>JAGLJX010000091.1 GCA_023142175.1 Emcibacter sp. | reverse complement strand
TCGGCCAGAGCATGATCAATGTGAAGTCCGGTGGTCGTGCGCGGCTTAGCGGTATCGTAGCAGCACTCAGTCTGCTCGGTTTTATCCTGTTTGCATCCGGCCTGATTGAGCAAATCCCGCTGGCGGCCCTGATCGGGGTCATGTTCATGGTGGTGATCGGAACTTTCGCATGGAACAGCCTTAAACTGATCGGAAAAATTCCGCGTCATGATGTCTTTGTTATTATTTTTGTTACGGCGATTACCGTGGCCTTTGATTTGGCTGTGGCGGTGGTTGCGGGTGTTATAATCTCGGCCTTGGTATTTGCGTGGGAGACCGCGAAACATACCCATGCGGCTAAAATAATTGATGAAGGGGGTTCCAAGGTTTATAAATTGTCCGGCCCGTTATTCTTTGGTTCTGTGGCAAGCTTCCTCGAATTGTTTGATCCAAAGTCCGACCCAGATGATGTGATTGTGGATTTTATAGATTCCCGCGTTCTGGATCATTCCGGGTTGCAGGCCATTGATGCACTGGCGGTAAAATATGAAGCGGCGGGCAAGAAACTGCACCTGCGTCATTTAAGCGCCGATTGCAGACGACTACTGGATAAGGCCCGTAAGATTGTTGAGGTTTCCGTCATCGAAGATCCCGATTACGGTGTTGCAGTGGATTATGAAGGCAATTATATGGTCAAGAATATGGCGCCAAAAGACAGATAATATTTTTTTGTTTTTATAAAAAGTCGGAACTTTTCATCAAGTTCCGGCTTTTTTTGTTTTTTGCACCCAATTTGTCAACTGGTTGCGCCTAGAGTATAATAGTTCAACAAAATGAGAGTTTTATTATGGATTGGGCTACAATTATAATGTTTATATAGATTGCTGTGACAGTCTTATTGCTCTAAAATTTTCTGGTTTCTATTTTTCACAAAAAATGGTGTCTATAAAGCTAAAGTATTGGAATGACGAAAAAGGGTGCGAGAGACGGAATGTATGGCAAAGCTTGATAACCTCAAAAATGATCTATTGAACGGACAGCGCAGGGCGTTGGCTAAGGCCATTACGCTGGTGGAAAGCACCCGCGTCGATCATCAGGCTGAGGCTCAGGAGCTTCTGGCAAGCATATTGCCCCAGACGGGAAAATCCATCCGACTTGGCATTACCGGCACACCGGGGGTGGGTAAATCTACCTTTATCGAGGCGTTTGGTCTCTCCCTTACCCAACAGGGATATAAAGTTGCGGTGTTGGCAGTAGACCCGTCATCCAGCCGTACCGGCGGCTCTATTCTGGGCGATAAGACCCGTATGGAGCTGTTGTCCAAAGACCCTAACGCCTTCATCCGCCCGTCCCCTTCTAGTGGAACCTTGGGCGGTGTGGCGCGGCGCACCCGCGAGGCCATGCTGCTGTGTGAGGCCGCAGGATATGACGTTGTGCTGATCGAGACCGTGGGTGTGGGGCAGTCGGAGATTGCGGTTTCTGAAATGGTGGATATGTTCCTGCTGATGTTGTCCCCCGGCGGTGGTGATGAGCTACAGGGCATCAAGCGCGGTATTATGGAACTTGCCGACCTTGTGATTGTCAACAAGGCCGATGGAGATTTGAAAAAAGCGGCTATGAGGTCGGCGGCGGATTATAAATCGGCCCTGCTGCTGATGCGGCCCAAAGTACCCTGCTGGACGGCCAGTGTGGTTTTGGTATCGGCTCTGAAGGGGCAGGGCCTGGAGGAGGTCTGGCAGAAGATACAGGCTTTTGAATTCGCCACGAAAGACAGCGGGGAACTGGATCAGTTGCGCAGCGAACAGGCAAAAGCTTGGATGTGGTCAGAAATTAATGATCAATTGGTGGATGCCTTTCAGGCAAACTACCCGCAAAAGATAGAACAGGTGGAACAGGCTGTGAGTGAGGGGAAAACCCCAGCGACAGCAGCAGCCCAAAAACTTTTGCGGGATTTCTTGAAATAAGGCATGGAAAGTCTTGACCTGCTCCCGTCTATGCCATATATACCGCTTTCATATTTTAACGAGTTCTCCTGTTGATTCTAAGGGATCACAGTGACGGACCAAAGCGATTAAGGACAAGACTATGTCACGCGTATGCGAATTGAGCGGTAAAGCAGTAATGAGTGGTAACAATGTGAGCCACGCCCTGAATAGAACTCGTCGGAAATTCCGTCCTAATCTGATCAAAGCAAAATTGCTGAGCGATATCCTCGGCCAGTCCGTATCCATGAAAATTTCTACAAGTGCACTGCGCTCTGTTGAACATATTGGTGGGTTGGACAATTTTCTGGTCAAGGCCAGTGACGATACATTGTCACTGAAAGCACGCCGCCTGAAAAAACTGGTTAAAAAGAAACTGGCCGCTAAAGCTGCCTAATTCTAGTTAATTCAGAATTAATACGAAGCCGCTGATTTCCTCAGCGGCTTTTTTTATGCTGAAACTGCAACTATTCATTAGACTTTGATATAACTTTATATGTTGGTTAATCAATGTGTTATATATAAGATTGATTATTGAATAATATAAGAAAAAAAATGTTAGCAAAAAATACGGATAAACCCATTGCTAAACATGGTGATAGTTCCAATAAGTCCACCAACGGAGAGCAGAAACATATATTGGTACAGTCGGCGCTGCGACTGTTCCATGAGAAAGGCTATGGCAAAGTCAATTTTTCCCATATAGCCAAAGCCGTGGGCATTGCCAATAAAGAAGCACAAAAGTATTTTTCTTCTAAAGAAGATATTTGTCATCTGGTTATTGACGCTCATCTGGCCAACCAGAAGGCGCAATTTGAAGAAATAGACCTAAACAACAATCCCCGGCAGAGATTAAGCCTTTATCTGGATAATCTTTTTGAAAATGTGGATAGCCTGATCAAATTTGGTTGTCCGCTGACTAATCTGTATTTTGATGTGAAGCGGGATGACCAAGAGCTTGCCGACCATGCCGCGGAGCTTTTGTTAGCGCGACTAGGCTGGATCAGGGAACAATTTGTGCTGATCACACAGGTGGAGGATATCGCCGATATTCCCGAACGGCTGGCCAGTGCCATA
>JAGLJX010000090.1 GCA_023142175.1 Emcibacter sp. | reverse complement strand
GTAATTTTTGCTAAATATATATTGCCCTTGATTTGTTTTTTTGCAGAGGACTCATAGTCAAATTCTTCAACTCGGTTCCCATGAACGATAGCCACACGAGTTTCTTCCTCGTGACTGGCGTCGATTAGCATTTTTATAGTCATTTAAATTATCTCCACAACCACATCCGCTCGAACCTTTAATGCTAGTTGCATTAAACAGGCGTGCTGGTATCCGGTTGTTATATTTCTTATGGTTTGAAAGGGTGGCATCCACAGACTTAAAAAGGACGAACATCAGCGCTGACAGATAGAATATTAAATCCATCTGTGAATGCTGACCAATTGCCTCTGTGCTGAGTATGCTAAAATTCATATATGTTACGTCTTTATTGTTACGGCCTCTAATATAGTTAATTCTTTAGGCCGTTCATCTGTCGTTCAAATTTTATTGATAAAACATTCAACGACAAATACAACATAACCATACAGATAGCACTCTACAATAGCTAAAGTGTTTATTTTTATAAATACTTAATGAGCTTTTGTTGTAGTTGCTATATATTAGAGCCTATATTTATAAAAATAAAATCATTAGGTAGGTTGCAAACGCATAAGTATGAAACAAATTATAAGGGAAATAATTAAGCTTTGTCTGGTGGTGATTATGGGAAGTAGCTTCCTTTATGCCTCCACGGCTTTCGTTTCTGCAAAAGTACCTGAAGTATCCGACATTCGCATAGGCCATACCAAAAAAGGTACGCGCTTTGTTCTGGATATTAATCAGAGCATTAAATTTAACATTTTTACTTTGGCTAACCCAAACCGAATAGTTATCGATATTACCGAGGTCGAATGGAAAAGCAATTTCGGGGGAGCCAAAGGTAGGGGGTATATTGACCGATACCGTTTTGGATTATTTAAGCCGGGAACATCCCGTATTGTACTTGATGTTAAGAAACCCGTTATTGTTAAGAAGGCCTTTTTCATTAATCCAAAAGGGGGCAAACCATACCGTTTTGTTATTGACCTTATAGAGGTCAGCAAAAAAGTTTTTGAAACCAGTGTTAAAAAACCAACGGTAAGGCCCATAAAAAGAAAAGTAGATGTTGTCCCTGAAAAAGACATAAGAAGTTCACGAAAAAAGAAACTTATTGTACTGGATCCCGGTCACGGCGGCCATGACCCTGGCAACCTTGGTGGTAAGAATTACCGTGGGTTTCCCGAGAAGACAGTGGTTCTGAGTGCCACAAAAGCCATCAAGAGGGAATTGGAAAAAACAGGCCGCTATCAGGTTATCATGACCCGTAACAGGGACGTGTTTCTCAAGCTGCGCAATCGTAGCCGTATCGCTCATAACAAGCAGGCAGACCTGTTTATTTCAATTCATGCAGATAGTTTTAAAAGTTCAAAAGTGCGCGGGGCGACAGTCTATACTTTGTCCGAAAAGGCATCGGACAAAGAAGCTGCCGCCATGGCCAGACGGGAAAACAAATCCGACATCATTGCCGGAATGGACCTGGAAGAAGAAATTGATATTGTGCAATCCATATTGATTGATCTTGTCAAACGCGAGACCATGAATTTATCCAGCAGTTTTGCCAAAGAGCTGATCCCGCAGCTGAAACGCGTGGTTTTGCTTAGAACCAGACCTCACCGCACCGCCAGTTTGATGGTGCTTAAGGGGCTGGATGTGCCGTCTGTATTGGTTGAGCTTGGCTATCTTACCAACAGTCAGGATGCCAAACTTATGATGCAGAAGGAAACTCAGGAAAAGATTGGGCAATCCATCGTAAAAGCTGCTGATAATTACTTTAACAAAAGCTACGTTGAGAATTAATAGCCTTCTTTTCAGTATTTACTTGATCAAGCCACGGTGCTGACATATTTAATTCATAGAATTTCCGCTGGTTTCGTTTGGATTATATTATATTGCCATGACAAAGAAGAGACGTAAGTTATTGATCAACATATTGGGGGGCACTGTTGTGGCACTCCTGATTGGTGGTGTCTCGGCTGTTGGTGGTATTATTTATCTTCTCAATCAATATGGTAAGGACTTGCCGGATTATTCCCAGCTTGCTGATTACGAGCCCGCTATAGTAAGTCGTATTTATGCCGGAGACGGCAGTCTTCTTTCAGAATATGCCAAACAGAAAAGATTATATATCCCCATATCGGCTGTTCCCCCTCAGGTAATTCAGGCTTACCTTTCTGCGGAAGACAAGAATTTCTACAGTCATGGCGGGTTGGATTATTTAGGGTTGATGCGGGCCGTCATCACCAATGTCAAAAATGTTTTTACAGGCAGGGGCAAAGTGGGGGCTTCGACCATTACCCAACAGGTCGCCAAGAATTTTCTGCTCACAGGAATTCAGACCTATGAGCGGAAGATCAAGGAAGCAATTCTGTCTTACCGCATTGAAAAGGCCTTCACCAAGGATCAGATTCTTGAATTATATCTCAATGAGAATTACCTTGGATATGGATCATACGGCATCGCCGCCGCAGCGCTTAGTTATTTCAACAAGTCAATTGATCAATTAGAACTGGGAGAAATAGCCTATCTCGCGGCCCTGCCAAAGGCACCGAGCAATTACCATCCTGTCCGCAAATATGACCGTGCGGTTGCGCGCCGTAACTGGGTTCTTAAGCGGATGTATGTTGAAGGGTATATCTCTGAAGAAGAAAAATTAACCGCCCAAGCAAAACCTCTTATCACCGCAAGCAGGGATAAAACCCGTGTTTTCAAGGCTGAGTATTTTACCGAAGAAGTGCGGCGCGAACTCAAAAGTATGTTTGGTTATGAGGAACTTTATGAAGGCGGGCTGTTTGTCAGAACATCTCTTTCTCCTGAATTTCAGACCATTGCCGAACGGGAATTGAGAAATGGTCTTATCACCTATGACCGCCGACATGGCTGGCGGGGGCCTGTGGCTAGACTATTATGGGACGAAGTTCCCACACCGCTTGAGCAACTGGAAAAATTGAAGGCCATCATCAAACGCGATATTCCCCTTGGTATAAAAACATGGGAATTGGCTTTGGTAACAGCGGTCAATGATGAAAATGCCTCTATTCTGTTGTCAGATTCTAGTCGGGGGAACCTTAGCTTAAAAGAGGTTAAATGGGCTCGCGAATGGCGGAAAAAGGAATATCTTGGCCCCAGAATAAAGAAAGTGACGGAGGTTCTATCCTCTGGTGAAGTGGTCGTGGTGGAGAAAATATCCGTGCCCGAAACAGAGCTACAGGAAATTTCTGTCGTCACAGAATATGGTCTGCGTCAGATACCAGAGATTGACGGCTCATTGGTGGCCATGGACCCCCATACCGGGCGCGTGCTTGCCATGGTTGGGGGCTTTGATTATAAACGCAGTGAATATAACCGGGCAACGCAGGCCGAACGTCAACCGGGATCAGCTTTCAAGCCGTTTGTTTATGCGGTGGCGCTAGAAAATGGTTTTACCCCATCGAGCCTAATCCTCGATGCGCCGTTTGTAATTGAGCAGGGCTTTGGCCTTGGCAAATGGAAGCCGCAAAATTCCAGTAATAAATTCTACGGAGCCAGCACTTTGCGTCTGGGCCTTGAGAAATCCCGTAACCTGATGACGGTGCGGCTGGCGCAATATCTGAAAATGGATGGCATTGTGGAAATTGCCGAGCGCATGGATATAATTGAGGATATGCCCGACGTACTTTCAATGGCTCTGGGGGCAGGGGAAACAACGCTTCTTAAACTGACTAGCGCCTATGGTATGATTGTCAATGGGGGTAAGAAAATCACCCCGACCGTCATTGACCGCATACAGGACCGCCACGGCAAAACCATATTCCGCCATGATGAGCGGCCTTGCCCAGACTGTCAGGTGGAAGAATGGCAATATCAAGCAGAACCTGAAATTCCCGATGAGCGAAAACGGGTTCTTGATCCGGTAACCTCTTATCAGATGGTCTCCATGCTTGAGGGTGTTGTACAGCGCGGAACAGGAGTTCGCATAAGAGCACTTGGCAAACCCTTTGCCGGAAAAACAGGAACCTCAAACGATAGCTTTGATACCTGGTTTGTAGGCTTCTCGCCGGATCTTGTGGTTGGGGTATTCGTTGGTTTTGACAAGCCGCGCTCACTAGGTAAGCGGGAAGAAGGCTCATCAGTTGCTGTTCCCATATTTCGGGACTTTATGAAAGCGGCAACAAAAAAAGCATCGGTCATTCCATTTCGTATCCCCCAGGGGGTCAGATTGGTCAGAGTCAATCCAAAGACCGGGCAGATTGCCGCTGTCGGTGAGAAAAACACAATTATGGAAGCCTTTCGTCAAGGGACTTTTCCCACAAAAAAAGGCGAAGTACTTGACGGATTTAATTCTCTGGTGCAAAGAAAGACCAAGCTCCGTACGGGTACGGGCGGTATATATTAATTCATTTGAGTTTATAAGAATATGAAAGCCGAAACACAGACATTAGTCGATAAAATCAAGCAGTCGCTCGAACTGTTGAGGAGGCATCTTTGACTGGGATATCGCCCTTGATAGACTGGAAGAACTAACGGCCCTATCCGAAGATCCAGAACTTTGGAGTAACCCTACAAACGCCCAAAAACTTATGCAGGAAAAGAATCGTCTCGAACAGTCGATCAATCTGTGTAAGACCGTTGATCAGGAATTAAATGACAATATCGAGCTGATCGAAATGGGTGAGATGGAGAGGGATGAGGAAATTATCCAAGAAGCCGAAAATGCCATTGAAGTCTTGACCAAGAAAGCAGGAGAGCTGGAGTTTCAGACCCTATTATCGGGCGAAGCAGATTCTTATCACGCTTATCTTGAAATTCACTCTGGTGCCGGTGGTACGGAAAGTCAGGATTGGGCCAATATGCTGCTCAGGATGTATAGCCGGTGGGCCAATGCCCATGGCTGCAAGGTTGACCTGATTGAGCTACATAACGGCGAAGAGGCTGGAATTAAATCAGCCACCATTGAGATTAAGGGCGAAAATGCCTATGGCTGGCTGAAAACAGAAAGCGGTGTCCACAGGCTTGTGCGTATATCGCCTTATGATTCTGCCGCCCGCCGCCATACAAGTTTCGCCAGCGTCTGGGTCTATCCGGTTATCGATGATAATTTTGAAGTGGAAATCAACGAAAGTGACCTTCGCATTGATACTTACCGCGCATCCGGTGCCGGTGGGCAACATGTGAACACGACCG
>JAGLJX010000009.1 GCA_023142175.1 Emcibacter sp. | reverse complement strand
CTTCATGTAATGTTATCGCCAGAAGAAGCGGAATTACAACTATCGGTAATAACTCTAAAAATTCCATATATTCAAGTCCTTAGAGCATGATCAAGCCATTCAATCATCTCTGCACTATTTATTACTGAAACTTCACTACGGCGCGCGAATAAGCTTGCCACCCAGTTTTCACTAACCATATTAAAGTCATATAAGGCTTCCAGAACTTCCCGGCGATCACCCAGAGATGCATTGCAATGAAGCACAAGATCACATCCCGCAACCAAAGCCTGTTTAGCATTCTCAGCAGATGTTCCCGTAAGCGCCTTCATGGTCACATCATCAGATATCAATACACCCTTAAAGCCTATATATTCCCGAATAACCTTACGGATCACAGTTTCCGACAAAGTGGCCGGCAGATCAGCGTCAATAGCGCTATAGATAATATGAGCCGTCATAGCCAGCGGCATATGCTTTAGGGCTTTGAAAGGAGAGAAATCAGTTTCCTTCAACAGATCAAGTGATGCATCCACAATGGGAAGCGCCTTATGACTGTCAACGCTCGCCCGGCCATGACCCGGCATATGCTTTATCACCGGCAATACACCACCAGAAAGCAAGCCTTCACAGGCCGCCTCGCCCAGAAGGCTAACAATATTTATATCTTCACCGAATGAACGGTTGCCAATTATCTGGTCAGCGCCGGGGAGTTCAAGATCCAGCAAGGGGTAGCAATCAACGGAAATACCCGCCATGCGCAATTCTTCCGCCATAAGACGGGCATTAATCTTAGTTGCCAGAAGGCCTTTTTCAGCATCTTTTGCATAGAGATTTTTGAAGGCCGCACCACTTGGTGGCTTGCGCCAATGTTCAAAATTTAAACGGCAAACACGCCCACCTTCCTGATCTATGAAGATGGGTACATCCACGCGGCCAACTGTTTCTTTCATGTCATCGGTAAGTTTTTTAAGCTGATCCGGTGACTGACAGTTACGGGCAAATAAAATAAAGCCAAACGGGTCGAGGTCTTTGAAAACGGCCCTCTCCTCAGCCGTCATCACCAGACCTTCACAATCTTGAATAACCGGACGAGCCATTTATTTTACCACCACAATACAGGCTTGTTTGTTAGCTTTTAGCGCCACACAGACTTTACCTGCACTAGCTCTGTCAATGATAGGTCCGGCCCTAAGACGGTAGAAAATACCCCTCTTTCCCAAATCAATCATCATTATATCGGAATCAAAGCCTTTTAGTATGGCGTAATTTTTCTTCTGAATTTTACGCCATAGCTCCACAGCAGTACTATTTTTTCCGAATGCACCCAACTGTACGAGAAAATTGCCAATTTTATCAACCTTTTCCGGTGCTATGACCTTTTCTTCCTTAACCACAACTTTTGGCTTTGGTGGCACCACCACTTCTTCTTTCTTTTCTTCTGCAACTGGAGGAGCTTTTTCTGCTATTTCTGCTTTTTCTTCTGTGAGCTTAAGATCAACAGGGCGTTCAATGGGCAATTCTGCACTTGATTCGAGCTTCTCACTATTGTCGACCTGTCCTGAGGCTACTCTGTTAAAAACGCCCTTGTCCTGATCCGGCACTTGCAGTCCACCAGGGGTAACTGGTTTTTCCTTAACCACTGATTTATCCGCATGCACCACCGGAACCGGCCCGCTATCAGCACCCTCCAGATAGCTATACCAGACCATGCCGCCAAAAATCACCAGAACCACAACGGTTATTGCTGCAAAAAGCATCCGCCGTCCTGTCATGTCATCATCGGTGACATATTCTTCCGGTAATGGCTCAAGCCAAGAGGCTCTTCCACCTTCATCTGACATACAATATCCCCTCCCAGTGTTTAAAAATGGGCCTACATTTCAGTAACAGGCTCCACATCTAAAATATTAAGACCCGCCGCAATTATATTGGCAACAGCTGTAATCAATGCCAACCGTGACAATGTCTTTTCCCTATCATCTTCGATAATGAAGCGAAGATCAAGATTATCGTTGCCTTTATTCCACAGAGCATGAAATTCAGAAGCCAATTCATATAGATAGTAAGCTATCCGGTGCGGCTCACGGGCCAAAGCCGCGGATTCCACAAAGCGCGGCCAGTTCATCATATTCCGGATCAGGGATAACTCACTGCTATCGGTAAATACCGTCATATCTGCTCCGGCAAGCGAGGCTTTAGACACATCAAGATCGGGAAAGGCAGCTTGCGTTTTACGTAAAACGGAATGTACCCGGGCATGGGCGTATTGCACATAAAAAACCGGATTATCCTTTGACTGTTCAGTCACACGAGCAAAATCGAAATCAAGAGATGCATCATTTTTACGGGTCAACATGATGAAGCGCACAACATCCTTGCCCACCTCATCCACGATATCGCGCATGGTGATAAAGTTGCCAGAACGCTTCGACATTTTCACAGGCACACCGTCCCGCAACAATTTGACCATCTGACAAAGGCGCACGTCCAGTTTGACCTTATCATCGGTAAGGGCCTTTATAACGGATTCGACCCGTTTGACATATCCGCCATGATCCGCGCCCCACACATCAATCAAGCTGGTATAGCCGCGCTCAATCTTGTCATTATGATAGGCCACATCGGCGGCGAAATAAGTCCAGCTGCCATCAGACTTCTTAATCGCCCGGTCCACATCATCGCCAAAATCAGTGGATTTAAACAGCGTCTGAGGTCGTTCTTCCCAATCATCGGGCTTGGTACCTTTTGGGGCTTCGAGAACACCGGTATAGATAAGACCCTTGTCTTCCAGCTTATCCAGTGCCGCCTGTATCTGCCCACTTTTGTGAAGCGTTAACTCAGAGAAAAAGACTTCATGCTTAATGGAAAGCGTTTCCAAATCAGCCCGTATCATATCCATCATGGCGTCCGTTGCGAACTGACGAACATCATGCAGCCATACGCTTTCATCAGCGCCCAGCCATTGATCGCCATATTTTTCCGCCAAGGCCTTGCCCACGGGGATAAGATAAACACCGGGATAAAGTCCTTCGGAAATCTCCCCAATATCCTCGCCCAAAGCTTCCCTGTAACGCAGGTATGCTGATCTCGCCAGAACATCAATCTGCCCGCCCGCATCATTGATGTAATATTCGCGGGTCACATCATAACCGGTATATTCCAGCAATGACGCCAAGGCATCACCAAATATTGCGCCCCGACAATGGCCCACATGAAGCGGTCCGGTGGGATTGACCGAGACATATTCCACATTTACCTTTTCATGATCGCCGATTTTCGAACTGCCGTAATTGCTTGCCGCATTCAGGATTTTTGATACCTGAGACTGAATAACATCCTGTTTCAAGGTGATATTGATAAAGCCCGGTCCGGCTACTTCAACCTTTTCAACACTGTCCACATCCCGCAGACCATCCGCTACCATATCTGCAATATCACGGGGTTTCATGCGGGCCTGTCTGGTTAAAACCATGGCGATATTGGTGGATATCTCCCCATGTGAGGCATCCCGTGGTGGCTCAATGGTGACATTTTTCAGGTCAAGGTTTTCAGGCAGTTTGCCGTCTTTTTCAAGCCCGGAGACTATGGTCTTTAAGGCCTGAGAGAAAGTATCAAAAATATTCATAATTCAAACAACGATGTATCAAATAATCTTTTATGTTCCAATATGGCATAACG
>JAGLJX010000089.1 GCA_023142175.1 Emcibacter sp. | reverse complement strand
CCGTCGCCCTCGACCACCACCACCAGACCCTCGCAAGGGTTGGTGATGGCGTCTTCGACGTCGAAAACGTCATACAGCGGCACAAGGAAAATATATTCGTCCCGGAACATCATTAAATTACGACCATCGGGCAGGCTGTTAATCTCTTTCGGGGTCGGGCGCAGGGTCTGAATGATATTGACAAGCGGCAGGACAAATTTCTCGCCGCCAATTTCCACCACCATGCCATCCATGACCGCCAGCGTCAGCGGCAGGGACATGGTAAATTTGCTGCCCTTTCCTGATTTAGAGCTGATGGAAATGCGCCCACCAAGGCTTTGAATATTCTTGCGGACAACATCCATTCCGACCCCCCGCCCCGATACGTTGGTTACACTTTCTGCAGTTGAAAAACCGGGCAGAAAAATAAGATTGTTGATTTCTTCATCACTTAAGGTTGCATCGGGTGACACCAGACCATTTTCAATGGCCTTTTTCAGCACCACTTCCCTGTTGATGCCCGCCCCGTCATCTTCGATTTCAATGAAAATTCGACCGCCCCGATGAAAGGCTGAAAGATGAATGGTTCCTTCCTCTTCCTTGCCTGCATCGAGACGGTCTGTGGGGGATTCTAGCCCATGATCAACGCTGTTGCGGATCATATGCATCAGGGGGTCGCCGATTCTCTCGGTCACGGTTTTATCAACTTCGGTTTCTTCGCCGGTCATCACCAGCCGGGCTTTTTTATCTAAGGAGGCCGTCAGCTCGCGCACCAGACGGGGCATACGGGAAAAGACCGATTTCACCGGTTGGGCGCGGATGGCCATGACGCTTTCCTGCAGGTCACGGATATGACGGGACAGCTCCTCGATGCCCTGCACCAGATTGGGATATTGCTCCACCAGAAGCTGGCTGCCCTGTTCACGCAGCATGGCCTGAGTTATGACAAGCTCGCCGACCATATTGACCAGCCTGTCAACTTTGTCCAGCTCCACCCGGATCGACTGGCTGACAACGGTTTCGCCGCCGCTGGTTTTAGCGACTGCGGTTTTCTGAGCCCCTTGACGGACGGCGTCAGGGTCAGTTTCAGCGGTGGTGATTTCTGTGGTTGCGGCTATTTCTTCTGTTATGATTAATTCACAGTCACCTTCGACGAATTCAAATACTTCTTCAATAGCATCTTCACTGAATTCTGTAATCAGATCGAATTTCCACGAAAAATAAGCAAGCTCCGCATCCATTTCTGTAATGTCCGGCATGTCGGATGTGTTCAGCTCCACATCCAGTTCACCCAGATCGTTAAGTTCGCGGATCAGCAGGATAGGCTCATTGGCCCGTTGGTATAATTCTTCGAAAGGCTTGAATGAAATATTGAAATGGCGGGTCTTAATGTTTTGGGGTTCTTCATCAACGGAGACTTGTTCTGTTTTGACTTCTACGGTTCCGCTGGTTTCCATGATTTTTTTCATGGCCTGAGCCGCTTCGGTACCATAATTCTTATCGACCGCATCTTCGCGCTGGGCCGCGCCCACAAGCTCGCTCAAGATATCAAAGGCCTGAAGCAGGACATCAATATATTCAGGCTTTATCTCGATGGCATTGGAACGCATTTCATCAAGCAGGGTTTCCTGAATATGGGCAAAACCAACCAAGGCATCAAACCCAAAAGCCCCCGCGCCACCCTTGATGGAGTGCACAGCCCGGAAAACTGCATTCATGGTTTCGCCATCATTTTCGCCCCGCTGTAGCAGCATCAGGCCTTCTTCAAGATTTACCAACAGTTCGGAACATTCTTCAAAAAAGACGACTTTAAACTGCTCCATTGGATCTGACATAAAATTTCCTTTTTATTAATTCAGAATCAACCACAAACCTTTTCAACTACCTGAAGTAGCTTTTCTGGATTAAAAGGCTTGACTATCCAGCCAGTTGCCCCCGCCGTTCGCCCTTCATTTTTTAGGGAAGCCCCGCTTTCTGTGGTCAGGATCAGGATCGGCGTTGTCCGTGCCTCTGCCCGCTTTCGGGCCTCGCGGGTAAATTCAATGCCGTCCATAACCGGCATGTTGATGTCTGTAATGATGACATCGAAAGATGAGCCGTTAATCTGATCCAGACCCAACTGACCGTTTTCGGCTTCGGTAACCTCAAAGCCGGCATTTTTCAGGGTGAAGGCCACCATGTCGCGCATGGTCTTTGAATCGTCAATCGTCAGTGCTGTTCTGCTCATACGTCTTGCTCCGAATTATTAAACTGATCATCAAGCCCCACATCCTTCAGCGCCCTTTTGAAAGCTTCGGACATCTCAGGAATTAAAAAATCAATCTCTTGTCTTGCGGCCTTGCTTTTTATGGCGAACAACACCTGAAGGCAGGGGGTGGTTATTCGCTCCACATCTGCGGCCATGACCTTTATGGTCTTGTTCTTTGATAAACAATCAATAAAGCCTTGCCGCAAATCTTCGGCTACGGTCAGGTCCATTACAGACTTCATATGCAGGCTGATCTCGTCTTGAGAACCCGTCATTGTGAATATGCTCACGTCATTCTCCATGCTGTAAATATCCCGCTTGTTTATGTGTTAATTGAATAAAATTTAGGTATTAAATCTTAACATAAGTTTAAAATTATTATTAATTTCTAATATAATTATAAAGATATTGCTTATATAGCATAACTCTACTTAAAGTATATAGTAATTTTGTTATGATAAGAGCCGTTTTTACGTTGATAAATTAATAATTCTGAAAGAATCACTTGCTAACAGTTATAAATGCATATTATTATTTTCGAAATAATAAGGATTTATATTTTATGACTGTATTAATTATACACAATCATGGAGTGTATAGTTTAAGGGTGATTTCAGCCCTTGAAAACAAGAATTATGTATTTAGGGAAGTCGTTGGCCTGAACAATGCTTTTGACTTACTTATTAAAGAAAATATGGATATTCACATCATCATCGTTAATTATAAACATATGGCGGGGGATGGGGATTTTTTGAAAATGCTAGCGAAGAATGACCGGCTCAGGGACATTCCACTGATCCTGCATATTCATGAAAAAGAACATGAAAATATCAAAGCTTTCAAACATACATCCTCTTATCAATGGCTGCAAAAGCCTTTCGAGGATCATACACTTCTGACTATGGTACAGTCCGCAGAAAATGAATATATTCATCGGCGTGCGCTCCGGCGGGAAATTCATTCTCACCAATCTGTTATCGGAACCATAACGCGGGGCACATTCCACATTAAAACAATTGAACAGGCCGAGGCACTGACCACGATATTGTCCATGTCCTGTCCGGAGCCAGACCGGGTTGCCTTTGGGTTGTTTGAAATGCTCGTCAATAGTATTGAGCATGGTAACCTTGAAATTGGCAATGAAGAAAAATGGCGGTTGATGGCAAATAATCTTCATCGCAATGAAATAAATATGCGTCTGGTCATGCCCGAATATAAAGACAGATATGTGGAAATTACATTTGAGAGAGAAAGTGATCTGGTATCATTCAAGATAGAAGATCAGGGATCAGGGTTTGATTTTGCCAATTATCTGGATATAGACTTTACCGCAAATCAAACGCCTCATGGTCGCGGCATCGCACTGGCCCGTGCCACCAGCTTTGATTATCTGGAATTTCTGGGTAATGGCAACAAAGTGTTGGCGATTACCAAATTCGCCCCGGAATAGATCTGATTAGATCAAAATTTAAACGCGGGCCGCATTGGCAATGCGCAGACAGGCGCGGGCGCAGATAGCCTCTGCTGGTAATCCGGTCACCTTGCAGTCGGCCTCAGCCTCCATAACAATTTCCAGCGCATTGGACAATTTGGCAGTTGACCATTTGCCAAGCTGCCCCAAGATTAACTTCTTTTCCGGTGAATATGGGCTATAGACCACGGTCTTGACCGCCTGATCGGCAGAGATACCCTGATCCATACTACCGCGCACCAGATGCAGCTTTTGCAGCCTTCGGGCCAGATTACGCAGGATAGGTATGGCATTCTCGCCCCGGTTAAAGGCCTTGAACAGAGTGTTATCCAGTGTTTTCAGGTCACCGCCGGTGGTGGCTGTTGCTATCATGTCGAGGGTCAGGGCGCCGCTGTCACCCACACAGGCATGGGCATCTTCCAGCGTTACCATCTGTCCATCTTCACATTTGCCCATATAAAGCGCGAGCTTTTCAAGTTCCCCGCGCGAGACCAGTCTGTCGCCACCCAGATTTTTCTGAAGATAGGCGGCGGCATCGGGGGCAATGCCCAGACGGTGCAGCCCCATGACTTCGAGAATAAGGTTTTGCAGATCACCCTGATTATCTTCGTAACAGGCAATTGTCGCCGCATTCTTTGCACTATTGAACATCTTGACCAGCGCCGATGTGGCTCTTATGCCGCCGGCGGTTATGATCACCAGCCCGTCACCGATGGGGTTGGATAGAAAAGATTTTGCGGCCGCCGTGACATTCTCGCCCGCACCGTCAACCCGAATTACCCGGCGCCCGCCCATCATGGAAATGGCCGCCGCCTCATCCGCCATAAGATAGGGTTCTTCTTTCAACTGATTTGGTGTGATATTTGCCACCTGAAAAGCATCGCTCAGGTCTTCAACGATCTGGCGGGCAATTTTATCCGCCCGTTCGCGCACTAACCCTTCATCACGACCATAAATCAGCACCGCCCGGTAAGCGGGGTTTAACTTTTTAATCTGTGCCGGAATGTCGTTATTTTTTAATTTCATTTCGTTGCGTTTTTATTGAAAAAAGCCCCGATTCGGGTAGCCATTTGGTTGGCGACCTCCTCCGACAGGCGTTTCAGGGCTGCGTTACGGGCAATCATATTGGAATAATCCGACTGGGCCAAGTCATAAGTCACCAAAGCCCGTGCCGCAAAATCCAGCACCACTTTTGAGCTAGTCACATCTTCCAATTGATAAGAGGTGACTAGTTTGAGGTTTTGCAGGGTGACGCTTTCATCTGCCCGGATACCATAGCCATGTTCTTCGATCAGGAAGGTGACATTCAGGACATATTCTGCCGATTTGGTTTCTCCAAAAGGCGTCAGCCGATCCAGAAGATTATTGCGGATGACCTGCCCAATGCGCGAGGGTCGCCCCTGTTCGGTGATATCACCCACCCGGATATTTTCCATGACTTCCCTAAGGTCGCCCTTGCCGTCCGAAAATTGCCCATACATGGGTTTGAAGCCGCAACCGGATAAGGTTATCGCAGATATCAGAACCAGTATGAGCTTCATAGCATTTCCCTATATGACAATATTAACAATTCGGTTGTGCACAACAATAACTTTACGGATAGGGTTGTCGCCTACGGCATTTTGTATTCTTTCACGAGCCAACGCCAGCTTTTCCACCTCGGCCTTGTCCATATCCTTGGCTACTTCGATAGTGTCCTTCAGCTTGCCCTTGACCTGAATGGCGATGGTGACGCTATTCTCCTGCATTAATTCAGGCTGTGCGGTGGGCCATAAAGTATCGGTTACAATACCCGGCATACCCATCAGTTGCCACATTTCCTCGGCCAGATGGGGCATCATGGGGGCGACAAGCTGAACCAGAACGGTCAGGGATTCGTTTAAGGCAAAGGCATCTCCGTCCGAGCCATCAGGCTTGAAGGCCGCTATTGCATTGGAGAATTTATATATCTGGGCCACGGTGTTATTGAAGTGGAAATCTTCAATATCCCGTCCTATGGAATCAATACTCACATGGCATATGCGGCGTAAATCTTGTGCCGCCTTGCTGAATTTAGCGGGCTTCTGGACTGCCGTCAGCCCTTCCATGCCAGTTGTGATCGTGCGCCATAATCTTTGGGTGAAGCGCCACGCGCCTTCAACGCCTTCTTCTGTCCACTCAAGATCCCGTTCAGGGGGGCTGTCGGACAGCATGAACCAACGGGCCGTATCCGCACCATATTGATCAATGATTTCCGTGGGGTCGACCACATTCTTTTTGGATTTTGACATTTTGACCGAGCGGCCCACCGTGACAGGCTCGCCACTGGTCTTCTCATGGTAGCTGCCATCTTCATTATGGATGAGATCGGCGGGATAGACCCATTTTCCCTTAGTGTCTGTATAGGTTTCATGGCAGACCATACCCTGCGTGAACAGGCCGTCAAAGGGTTCGTCCATGGATGACAGGCCCACTTTTTTCATGGCGCGGGTGTAAAAGCGGGAATAGAGAAGATGCAGGATGGCATGCTCGACACCGCCCACATACTGATCCACGGGCAACCAATAATCCGCCGCCGCAATATCCACTGGCTCGTCCGATTTAGGCGAGCAGAATCTAGCAAAATACCATGACGAATCGATGAAAGTGTCAAAGGTATCGGTCTCACGCCGCGCCGCTTTGCCACAATTCGGACAATCAACATTCTTCCATGTGGGGTGATGTTCCAGCGGATTGCCCGGCTTGTCAAATCCGACATCATCGGGAAGCTTCACCGGCAGTTCTGTTTTTGGAACAGGGACAATGCCGCAATCGTCACAATGGACAATCGGAATCGGACAACCCCAATAACGCTGACGGGAAATACCCCAGTCACGCAGGCGGAAATTAATGGTCTTTTTGCCAAAGTTTCCTTCTTCGGCTCTACGTGCGACTTCGGCTTTGGCTTCTTCAATGGTCATGCCATCGAGGAAAACGGAATTAAACAGTTTTCCGGGCCCCACATAGGCCTGCCTGCCCACGGCATAGCTGTCATCCTCGTCATCGGGCCGGATAACGGTACGCACATCAAGGTCATATTTATGGGCAAAGTCCAGATCGCGCTGGTCATGGGCGGCGGACATGAATATCGCCCCCGTGCCATAGTCCATCAGAACGAAGTTGGCGACAAAGACAGGTAATTTGCGGTCTTCAAATGGGGTGCTGGCAACTATGCCGGTATCGAAGCCCTTCTTCTCCATCTTTTCCATGGCTTCTTCGGTGGTGGCCCCTGCACGACATTCGATGATGAATTTTTGCAGGTCGGGGTTATCCTGTGCCAGTTTTTCCGCCAGCGGATGATCTGCGGCAATGGCCATACCACAGGCACCGAAAATGGTGTCGGGACGGGTGGTATAAACTTCCAGCGGCTCATGGCCGTCAATATCAAAAAACAGGCGCAGACCTTCGGAGCGTCCAATCCAGTTTTTCTGCATGGTTCTGACCTTTTCCGGCCAGCGCGGCAATTCGTCCAGAGCAGAATTCAACTCGTCGGCATAATCGGTGATTTTCAGGAACCACTGGCTCAGTCGGCGGCGTTCCACCGGCGCACCGGAGCGCCAGCCACAGCCGTCAATGACCTGTTCGTTGGCCAGAACCGTATTATCCACCGGATCCCAGTTGACCCATGATTC
>JAGLJX010000088.1 GCA_023142175.1 Emcibacter sp. | reverse complement strand
CCCGGCACGGATAATTTTCTGGTACAGATTAATGACACGCTGGGCAAATTTAGTTTGTCAGAAATTCTGGTTTCACCATTGGCGACATTAGGGCCTTTCATCCAGTCAACATTACTGCCCATGTTTATTGGCGGTTTACTCATGGGGTCTGTGGTCTGGATAGTATTTTTCTGGATATTGGAGAAACTGGTTCGGGAGCATAAGCATAAACGATTTGTAAAACGTGCCGCCGCCGCCAGAAAAAGACGGGAGATGCGTAATAATGGCAAATAATAAAATTCGCTTAGGGGTCAATATTGATCATGTAGCCACCATTCGTAATGCCCGTGGGGGTATTCATCCCGATCCGGTAAAAGCGGCCTTGCTGGCGGAGGAGGCCGGTGCGGATGGCATTACGGCTCATCTGCGGGAGGATCGCCGGCATATTTCAGATATGGATATTGACCGGCTCATGGCGAAGCTTACTGTTCCGCTTAATCTGGAGATGGCAGCGACCGAGGAAATGCTTGGTATTGCCCTTAGTCACAAACCTGCATCGGCCTGTATTGTACCGGAAAAACGTCAGGAACTGACTACCGAAGGTGGGCTGGACGTGGTGGGGGGGTATGATCATCTGGCCTCTTATGTGCAAAGGTTGCGGGCGGCGGATATCAGTGTCAGCCTGTTCATTGACCCCGATGAGCATCAGATCAGAGCCTCAAAAGGAATTGGTGCTAATAAAGTGGAACTTCATACGGGAACTTATGTGGAAAAAACCGGTGCGGCGCGTGTGGCAGAATTAGACCGTTTAAGAAGCTCCGCAGCCCTGTGTGAGAGTCTTGATCTGGAAGTTCATGCGGGTCATGGCCTCAATTATGATACGGTTGTGGATATTGCCGCCATCCCCCAGTTTACCGAATTTAACATCGGTCATTTCCTTATCGGTGAAGCTATTTCCATCGGGCTTGTGGATAGTATTAAGAAAATGAAAGACCTCATGGATAAGGGGCGAAACTGATGCGGGTGATTGGCCTTGGCAATGATCTGGTGAATATTGATCGTATTGATCGGTCTATCACCAAATACGGACAGCGGTTTATTGACCGGATTTTTACGCCTGTGGAGCAGGAATATTGCGATGCCAAGGCGGCGCGGGTTTCAAATTATGCCAAGCGATTTGCCGCCAAGGAAGCCTGCGCAAAAGCATTGGGTACAGGATTTGCCAAGGGGGTATATTGGCGGAATGTTGGGGTTGAGAGAGATATGAATGGCAAACCGCGGATTTGCCTGACCGGGGGCGCGCTTACCCGGTTGCACGAAATTACCCCCGAAGGAATGGCGATGCAGATTGATCTGACGCTTACCGATGACCACCCGTGGGCGCAGGCTATTGTGCTAATTACCGCAATTCAACCACATTTGGTTGATAACTCCTAAGAATTACCTTATTTATGACTTTGGATAAGGAACCCATTAATCAGTGAATGAAATTTATGTCTGAAATTAAAACCGAGGAAATAGTTCGGAATGCGGGCGCAGAGGGTAAAGCAGAAGAAAGCTGGCTGAGTGTTTTTATATGGGCGTTGGTTATTGCGCTCCTGTTTAGAACATTTGTTTATCAGCCTTTTAAAATACCGTCAAAATCCATGATGGAAAATCTGTTGGTTGGAGATTACCTACTGGTGTCAAAAATGGCCTATGGTTATAGCCATCATTCATTTCCTTTCAGCCCGGAGCTATTTTCAGGGCGGATATTTGAAAGTCCGGTGGAACGGGGTGACGTAGTGGTTTTCAGATTGCCGCGCGAACCGGATATCTATTACATCAAGCGTATTGTTGGCCTGCCCGGTGATACAATTCAGA
>JAGLJX010000087.1 GCA_023142175.1 Emcibacter sp. | reverse complement strand
AAGGATTGGAGCAGAATAATATGCCGGGTGACAGGGCTGATCACAGTCGGGAATATGTTGAGGTCGAAGCCCTTAAGGCTGGGACTCATTCGGCATGGAAAGAACTCTTTGCTCTTCATGGGCCAGCACTTCTCAACTATGCTATCCGTATGCTTGGCGACCGGGGGGCTGCCGAAGAAATTCTTCAGGATAGTCTGGTGAATATATATCACACCATAGATCGCTTTGAGGGACGGTGCAGCATCAAAAGCTGGCTGTTTAGGGCGGTGCATAACAGTGCAATAGATGAAATCCGCCGCCGCAAACGCTATGTGAATGTGAGCCAAGAGGCTTTGGACAGTTATTTTAACGAGGCTGGTCACTGGATCAATGACTGCCCCGGCTGGGACGGGCTTGCAGCAAAACAAATGGATGAAAAGCGCCTGTTAAAGACCATTCAGGATAAAATAGACCAACTGCCACATGTGCATCGTGAGGTTTTGTTGTTGAAGGAAGTAGAAGGCTTGACGACGACAGAAATTTGCGCGGCGCTGGAGATCAGCCCCGGCAACCTGCGAATTCGCATTCACCGCGCCCGTGCCGCCCTGCGGGCCGCTGCGGTGGAGGGATAAGTCATGGTATATCTTAAATGCCGCGATGTGGTGGATAAAATATCAGAGATAATTGACGGACAGGCCAGCATGATGACCCGTATGCGCTTTCACAGCCATCTTATGATGTGTAATAATTGCCGCCGTTATTTCAAACAATTCAAGAGAGTGAAAGAAATTTCAGGAAAGGTCACAGCCGATGATCTGCGCGCGGATTTTGATCACGTTATGGGTTTTGTCATGAAAGAGATTGATAAAAAAGATGTCTGATAGCGCCCCCTGTCTGGTTATTTTCTGTAAACGCCCAACTCTGTTTCAGGGCAAGCAGCGTCTGGCAAAAACCATCGGCGCGGAACAGACCTATGTCTTTGCTGAGGCCTTTCTGAATTGCGCTCTGGAAGATGCGAGTGTGTGGCCCGGCTCGGTTGTGCTCTCGCCCGCTTCGCCAGAGGATAGTGCATGGGCAGGCTCATTGCTGGACAGGGATCATCAGATTCTCGCCCAGACGGATGGTTGTCTTGGGGCCAGATTACGATCAGTTGATCAGCAGTTACGGGCCACAGGCCATGACAGGATTATATTTATTGGCACGGACGCGCCCATATTGACGGCACGTCATTATGAGGAAGCGCAAACGGCTCTTGTCGAAAATGACGTCGTTCTGTCGCCTGCGTCTGACGGTGGGGTGACTATCATGGGCGCGACCCTGCCGTGGCCTGATATGACGGGCTTGCCATGGAGTACGGACAAACTGGGGACTGAGTTGAAAAATCTTTGCCAAGAGAAGGGTCATAAGGTAAAAAATATATCACCTAGTTATGACGTTGACGTGGAAGATGACCTGCTGAAATTATGGCATGATCTGGCTGATGACAGGCGGCCCGCGCGACAAAGCCTTCACCGTCAGCTAGGCAAATTTCTGAAATGGGAAGAGGTCAAATATGACTGAAGCTATAAGAGTAATTAGTGGCGGGGAGAAATCGGAAAACTGGCACAGAACCCCGCTCGGTGATGCGCGGGGCTATATTGACAGTGACCGCCTGCGTGAGCTTTGGTTTCATACGGGAACGGCGTGTAATCTGGCCTGTGATTTTTGTCTGGAAGGCTCAAAACCCGGCGATACCCGTCTGGGTCTGGTCAGGCTGCATGACGTCAAACCCCTGATTGAAGAAGCTTTGGAGCTGGGGGTGGAGCAGTTCTCCTTCACCGGCGGTGAGCCATTTCTGGCTAAGGATTTTCCCAAGATTTTGATGCTAGCATCTTCCCACCGGCCCTGTCTGGTGCTGACGAATGGTACCGAGGCCCTGCAACGGCGTATGGATGAGCTGGAGCCGTTACGCACTAGCCCCAACGCGGTGTCATTTAGAGTAAGTCTGGATCATTATGAGCAGCATACCCATGATCTGGGACGGGGGATGGGTAATTTTATCAAGGCACTTGCGGGACTGAAGATGCTTCATGATAAGGGCTTTGCCATATCGGTCGCCCGCCATATCTGGCCCGACGAGGACGCAAAAGCTACCGAAGCGGCCTTTGCCAAATTATTCGCGGCCCACGGCCTGCCTGCTGACCTTGCTATGGTAGCTTTCCCAGACTTTGCCCTGCCGGGCTCATTGCCCGACGTGCCCCATGTGACCACAGACTGCATGACCCGTTATCAGGATGAGGACAGCCGCAAAGAATTTATGTGCGCCTTTTCCCGCATGATCGTTAAGCAGGACGGAAAGATGCGCACCTATGCCTGTACCTTGGTGGACGATGATATGGAATATGATCTGGGCGACAGCCTGACCGATAGCATGGGCAAACGCATCAGCATGAAACATCACCGCTGCTATAGCTGCTTTGCCTATGGCTCATCCTGTAGTGAAATGTAAGGAGTAATTTAGATGTTAGCAATCATTGGCGGATCCGGAATCTATGACCTTCCGGGTTTGGAAATTGTCGAAGAACGCAGCCTTGACACCCCCTTTGGGCCGCCATCAGCCCCCGTCACCATCGGGACATATGGTGGCAGAGAAGTTGTTTTTCTGGCCCGTCACGGCAAGTCCCATGAATTTTTACCCCATGAGGTTAATTACCGGGCCAATATCTGGGCCTTGAAAAAACTGGGCATTACCCGTGTTATCGGGATTTCTGCCGTGGGCAGTCTGCGCCGTGAATTGAAACCGGGTGATCTCTGCGTGCCTGACCAATATTTCGACTTTGTCAAAGGGCCGCGGGAGAAAAGTTTTTTCGGCGGTGGCATGGCGGCCCATGTCTCGACCGCTGAACCCACCTGTCCCGTCCTGACCAAAAATTTGGATAGAGCGGGTCAGGAAATCGGCATAGAGGTGCATACCGGCGTTACATACGGCTGTGTGGATGGCCCGCGCCTTGGCACCCGCGCCGAGAGTTTTTTCCTGAAGGGTGCGGCGGGTTGTGATCTGGTGGGCATGACCAATGTGCCGGAAGCCTTTCTCG
>JAGLJX010000086.1 GCA_023142175.1 Emcibacter sp. | reverse complement strand
GAATAAACCGATGAGAATGCCTCGGAGGTCAATTTCACACCACTTAAACCACTGCCATGTTCGTAAACACCTGTTATAACAATCACAAGGGCCGTCATGGTGCAGACAACAACTGTATCAATGAAAGGCTCCAGCAGGGAAACCAGTCCTTCGGTTGCAGGTTCTTTTGTCTTAACAGCTGCATGGGCGATTGGGGCAGAGCCAATTCCGGCTTCGTTGGAGAAAGTAGCCCGTCTCATGCCCTGAATCATCACGCCTATCAAGCCGCCGAAACTGGCTTCCGGTGTGATTGCACCGTTTATAATAGCCATGAAAGCTTCGGGAATTTTCTCGTAATATCCAATCAGAATGCTCGTGGCGGCAATTAAGTAGAAGATACACATGATCGGCACAAGTTTGGATGTTACATTGGCGATAGAACGAATCCCGCCGATGATAACCAAACCAACCACCGTTGCCATACCCAAGCCGAATAACCAGCGATAGTTAACAAAGAAATCCGTATGGCCCGCGGTTACAATCTGAAACTGTTCTACGGTCTGGCTGATCTGGAAGATGTTTCCGCCACCAAAAGACGCGAACACACAGCAGATGGAAAAGAGTATAGCCAGTCCCATACCTAAACGGGGCCAGCCTTTTTCTGCAAAGCCGTGTTTCAGGTAATACATGGGGCCACCCGATACGCTGCCATCTTCATGAACGATACGATATTTAACCCCAAGGGTACATTCGGCAAATTTCGCTGACATACCCAATAATCCCACAAGGATCATCCAGACGGTAGCCCCAGGGCCACCAAGGCTTATGGCCACGGCCACGCCGCCGATATTGCCAAGACCAACCGTTCCGGACAGAGCCGCTGACAGGGCCTGAAAATGCGTAACTTCTCCGGCATCATTTTTGTCGGTATAATCCCCTCGAACAATTTTCAGTGCTGTCTTGAAACCACGAATATTGATAAATTTAAAATACAGGGTGCAAAATATACTCCCTGCCGCGAGCCATAATACTATGACAGGCATATCCTGCCCCATTATTTGAATGGGCATAAAGATTATTTCAGAATATAGGCTGGTAAAGGGCTGGATGAAATTATTAAGGGCCTCGTCAAATTCTGCTAAATCAAATGCATGGGCAGTAGTTGGAAGGAATAAGCAAAATAATGCCATGCTTATTATGATTCGTTTCATTTTAGTAGTCATTGAAAATCCCTATAAATGACAGATAAAGTAAAGATATATACATTTTTTTTAATTATGTTGATTCTTATAACTTAAATTAACGACAGTTTAACCTCTTTTATGAAAAATAGGACACAGAAAAATATACACTAGGCTACTTGATCTTTTATGGCTTATAGTAGTTGGCAGGTGTGTAATTGTAGTTTGTTCAAAATAAAGGCAATAGATTCAATGACGGATAATTTAACAAGCTCGGATATTCAATCATTACTCAGTGACCCCACAGCAGAAAACCGTGCGGAAGCTGCAATTAAAGTCAGTAAAAAATTCAATACGGGAAAGCTTAGTGAAAGCGAGCGGAAAATTGCCGAGGATATTTTCAAGATTATGGTGCGTGATGCGGAAGAGCGCGTTCGGTCCGCTTTGTCTGATAGCCTGAAAGATAATCCCGATGTTCCCCATGATGTTGCCGTCTCGCTCGCCAATGATGTGGTTGGTGTGGCTGGCCCCATGCTTGAATTTTCAGAAGTTCTTACCGATGATGATTTAGTGGAAATTGTTAAGAGTAAAGGTGCCGAAGGTCAGATGGCCATTGCGCGCCGGGAAAGCCTGTCCTCAGATTTGACCGATGCAATCGTTGAAAATAGCGAAAGTGAGGAAGTGATTTCTACCTTGGTTTCAAACGAAGGCGCGGACCTTAAGGAAGAAACCATGGGTAAGGTCATGGATAAATATGGCGAAGTAGAGGCCGTAAGTGATTCCCTTGCCAACCGTGGGCAATTGCCTATTGGAGTAGCCGAACGACTGGTGTCCCTCGTCTCTGAAAAAGTGCGCGATCATCTGGTCACACATCATGAAATGACGCCGGATATGGTCATGGACCTGTTCCTGAGTGCGCGGGAGCGGGCAACGGTTAGCTTGCTGAGCGATGGCGCGGATGTTATGGATGTGAGAAAGCTAGTAGAGCAGATGCATGAACATGGGCGCCTGACCGAGACATTAATATTCCGGGCCATCTGCATGGGGGATGTGGTATTCTTTGAAGCGGCTCTTGCCAAACTCTGTAATATTCCGGTGAGCAGCGCTTATAAATTGATTCATGACCGGGGAAGCATGGGCCTTGCTGCTATCTACCGGGAATGTAAATTATCACCTCAAATGCTGCCGATTGTGATGGCGGCACTGGATGTGACCAAGGACATGGAAACCAGTGCTTCTGATGACCGTGATCGGTTCCAGAAACGTATGCTAGAACGTATGTTGACCAATAATGAGGATGACTTTGATGCGGAAAATCTGGATTATTTCATAACCAAACTTGGGTCATCAAAAAAAGACGACCAAGCCGCTTAGGTCGCGCTGCCTTTAACCGTGGACATCGTTAGCCTTCATCTTGTGTGCTGTCGCACACTTCGTCTTGGCTGCCTTGCCACAATTAAAGGCAGCGAGATCTAACATTACAAACTGATATTTAAGCATTGAATCTGTTCATGGCTTGAGCCAGAGCCAGATATACTTTGCCGGTTTCTGATGAAATCAGGGCCACGCTGAAGGTGTTGTAGTTATCTGAGGACATGGATTGAGACATTAAGTCTTCGAAAATCTGAATATACTCCAAAGTCTGTTTACGAAATTCTGAATCAGATTTAATTTTTTCCCGCAGGCTGGCAGTATGTTTCTTATCGGTTACTTTTTTAAGTCGGCGGACGAAAGTATTTTTGTCGCCGTCAACATAGGACTGCCAGACTTTGTCAGGGACATCACTCTCAAAATAACGGTTAATGTCGATGGACAGGGTCTGGAGCTGTTCGAGTACCTTTGCTGCAAGCTGCGAGAATTGATTTCCACCCTTATCCCGATTTTTCTGCTCAATGGCTTCGGCATCAATCAGAATACTTTTGTTGGAAAGCTGAAGGGCATTGATAAGCTGGTGTAATTTTTCGGAATGTTCATCGATGACCCGGTTGGTTTCATCGGCGGCCTCAATGGCGCTAGCGGAAGCCAGAAAGATGCTTTCTGAGGCATGGCCCATTTGATTAGCCACTTTGGATGCCGTGCCTTCTGCCGCATCAGCAGCCTTGGCATTTTCTTTTTCGATTTCCACCAGTTTTGCCGCCAGACCATCCAGTCTTGACATGGTGTCCGAACATTGATTTTCTACAAGTGTTGCGGTCTTTAACCAGTTTTCCGACAGGGAGGCGGCCTGCGCATCAGTGGCGGTGAAATGATGGCTTACGGTTTCCCCCATTTCCTGAATATTACGAACCGTATATTCCGTCCGGTCGCGGATGTCGTCAATCTGCCCTGATAGCTGCTCTGTTTGCCCAACGATGTTGCTGATAATTTCCTGAGCATGTTCGCCGAGCGAGCCAGTTTGATTTTTAAGTTTTTGCAGGCTGTCATCCAGATAACCTGAAACATCGGTAAGGCTCGTGACGAATTCTTCATGATGTGCCTTCAACTGGTCTTCTGACTGATTTACCTGAATATTAAATTTCTCTGACAATTGCTCAAATGCGACATAGTGATCGTCCATTTTTCCGGTATTTACGTCCAGACTCTCGGTGGTTTGCTTAACGGCATCGTCCACTCTTTTTGCCTGAGATTCGAGTGATAAAACGGTTGCATCCATCTTGCCGATAAATTCTTCCCCCTGGCCTGTGATGAATTTCTTTGCATTTTCGGCCTGTTTCTCAAGAGCCTCCTCAATCATTCTGGCCCGCACAGCAATGGAATGTTCCAAAGTCTCGCTCTTGGTGTCAAGATCATCTGTTGCACGGTTCATGTGATTAATAAGATTTTCAGACAGGGTTTGTGAGGATTGCACTATCGCGGCAGCGTTGGATTTAAAACTGTCGCTGGCCTCATCAAGTTCCACTCTTATGGACTTTGCCTGTGATTGAAATGCTGCGCCGCTTTGTGATGTCAATTCCAGCGCCTCCCTTGCCAGTGCGGACAGGCTCATGGTCTGATCCTGGAGTGTGGCTGTGATTTTGCCTGATTCCTGTGCAGTTATTTGGCTCAATTCTGTAATGACCGCGGATTGTTTATCCATTTTGCCACATATCTGATCAGTATTATTGGAAAGTTCAGCCAGGGTATCGGTCAGGGCCGCCTGTCTTTCGATAAGAGTCTGGCTTATATTGTCCAGTTTATTTTCTGAAGCTTCACAGTTTTCAGATATTTCACGGCTGGTACTGGTAATGGTCTCACGGCTAAGATTGATTTTCTTGAACATATTTTCCAGATCGGTTATATGCTCACTTACTTCTGTTACCTGTTGGCTAAAGGCTTCCCTTTCAGCGGTTAACATCTTTTGTATGTTGATGGCCTTGACTTCCGCATTGGTGGTGACTTCAAACAGGTTTGTAATCTGCTTCTGGAAACGGTTTTCAAGATTATCAATATGTGTTGCGGCAATATCGCTCGCGGCTTCTACATGGTTGATTTCTTTGTTCAATTCGGCCACGATGTTATTAACACGCTTTTGGGCGATATCAAGGGGCTTTAGAATTCCATCCAAGCCCTGAGCAAGGGCCATCCGGTGATCCCGCAGGGGGTCTGTACGCAGATAGACCAATGCCATCAGCCATATTAGAATCAGGGGAAGGGAGGCTGTCGCCATCAGTCCCCCAGCCTCATAAACAGGTAATTGGCTAATGGTTCTGCCTGAACTCATAAACCACCATAAACATATTGCGATCCATATTATGCTTAAGACAGAACAGAGCAATAGTGGCCAAAAACGCCTATGCCAAGTCTGGCTCGTGGTTCCATTAGATATGTTATTCTGTACTGTATCTGCGGGAGTGATGGTTTGCTCCGGACCCTTGGTTTTACTGTTAGTCATATTTAGATTGTTCTTTTCTTTTTTTCCTAAAAATATTATGTATTATATCAGGCAGTTACGGTAGCAACAAGCATTTGAATTTCTCTATTGTATTTAAGTATAAGTTCATTTTTTATTTACTTCAGTCTTTTATGGTTAACATTAAAGAGAAGTTTGACACAGAGGCTAAACAGAAAAATAGCAGGAACATATGAGTAATATAGATTTAAGCCGCATCAGCATCTTAGTCGTGGAAGATAGTCAGTTCATCAGATCATTGATTGTCAACTGCCTTCGTGTGTTAGGTGTAGGCTCCGTCAAATCCGTTGACGATGGCACACAGGCCATTGATTTTATTAAGCTGGTTGCGGATAACCCCATGAAAGCCGGGATGATGAACATAGATATGATCATATCGGATTGGGAAATGTCGCCAGTGAATGGGATGCTTCTGTTGCGTTGGATCAGACGCCATAAAGATAGCCCGGACCGTTTTATACCCTTTTTGATGTTAACCGGATATTCCGAACCAAAGCGCGTGCATGATGCTCGTGCCATGGGGGTTAATGAATTCATGTCTAAACCCTTCACCGTTAATGCACTGGCGGACAAAATATCTTCGGTCATTAACAAACCACGACAGTTTGTGCATACCGCATCATATTTTGGCCCAGACCGCCGCCGACAATTAATTCCCATTAAGGGAGGGGATAGACGGAAATTTACCTATGACAGTCCAGAAGTGGAGGTTGTTAATGGTTAAAGTTAGTGTACGTTTTTATCGGTTTAAAAATAAGCTGAAGGAAAAGACATTGGGCTTGGGCCCCGTTAATGATGATGAGGTTACCTTTGATGAAGCGTTGATGGCAGAAGCCATGGCTGTTTTGGACGAGATGTCAGAAGATTATCCCGACTGGGTATCAGGGCTAATTCAGCAGCTGTCTGATGTGCATCGGCGCTGTGTGGATACACCGGAACAAAGATTTCAACATTTTGAACAGCTACACGCCATCGCCCATGATATGCGCGGGCAGGGTGGGACGTTTGGTTATCCCTTAATGTCCAATTTTGCCGATGGGCTATATGACTTTACCGGCGTTAGGACTGCGACATCTGATAAAAATGTGGAAATCATAAAAACCCATATTGATGCCATGCGTGTGGTGATTAAAGACCGTATCAGCGGTGATGGTGGTGCAATCGGCTCGCAGCTTACGCTTGGGCTTGCGGAGGCCATTAAAAAATATAGTAGATAGATTATTGTTTTCGGCTAAGTTCTTTCATGGCCGCTTCCAAACCGCCAACGGTGAGCGGATACATACGCTCATCCATTAGCTGGCGCATCAGGGAAATGGAATGGGTGTAGTCCCAATGGGCTTCCTTTGTGGGGTTTAGCCATATGGCACTCTGGTATATTTCCAGCACCCGTTTCATCCATACTTCGCCGCTTTCCTCGTTCCAATGCTCCACACTACCGCCCGGATAGACAATTTCGTAAGGACTCATGGAGGCATCACCCACAAAAATCACCTTATAGTCATGGGGATATTTATGGAGAATATCATAGGTATCCATGCGGTTTTGATGGCGGC
>JAGLJX010000085.1 GCA_023142175.1 Emcibacter sp. | reverse complement strand
AATATTTAAGCCAGAATACCCCCAAAATGGCCTTGTTTTTAACAGCCCGCATAGTGGTATCCACTTTCCCGAAGATTTCCTGCAACAAATTTCTATAGCTCCCGACCTGCTTCACTATTCAGGCGATATTCTGGTTGATCAACTTATCAAGAATGTGCTCCTTTTTGGAGCTACCTACTTCACCAATAATTTTGCGCGTACCTATGTGGATACAAACCGAAATTCCCGCGAAATAGACCCGGAAATGTTCCAGAGACCAGACCATAAACTCGAATTCGCAAGAACCAACAAAGTGGCTCGCGGCTTTGGTATTTTCTGTCGGAAATCTTATGACGGGCAAGAAATTTATCGAGAAAAGTTACCCTTTTCAGAAATAGATCACAGACTGGATCTCGTGTACCACCCGGTTCATAAAGCCCTAAGCGGTCTGCTCGAACAATGCTACCATAAATATGGCTTTTACCTCCTGCTCGATTGTCATTCCATGCCATCCTATAAATTTATTAACCCCAAACTTTCAAATAAAAATCAGGCTGATCTGGTCATCGGCAATTGTTTCGATGAAAGCTGCGACGAAAATCTGGCCCAACATGTGGCAAATTATTTCTCTAACCATGGTCTGAAGGTTGTCTTTAATACACCCTACTCAGGCGGTTTCAATACCCAAAATTACGGCAAGCCGCTCGACGATAGAAACGTTCTTCAACTTGAGTTTAGCCGTGCATTATACATGGATGAAAATACGTTGAAACCTAATGAAGGTTTCATACCCTTACAATTACTTCTAACGGGGCTAAGTGAAAATCTAGCCGGACTTTTTACTCCTGAGCAAAGTCTTTAACTCCTGCGGCTTTAGCGCACCTGTGACAAATGTCATTGTTAAGTAGCTAAATATACCGGTAAATACGATGATAAGAAGACCTGTTGTTTTTGTCGCCAGATTTCCTTCAAGCATAACTGAAACCTGCCCGGAAGTTATCCATACTACAAACCCCATAACTATACTTGCCAACAAATATTTAGCCACGCGGTTCAGTACTGCCGTATCAAAACTAAAGTGGCCGCGTCGCACAAGCCCCCCCGCCAACATAGCCACATTCACCCACGCCGAAATGGCCGTAGCCATCGCCAGCCCCACATGGGCAAAATACTGCATCAAAATTAAATTCAGAGTGATATTCACCACAAGAGCTACCATTGCAAATTTCACCGGTGTTCTGGTGTCTTTGCGCGCAAAATAACCGGGGCTAAAAACCTTCGCCAGAACATAAGCCGGAAGGCCAGCCGCATAGGCCGCGAGTGCAAATGCTGTCTGCCAACTGTCATCCGATGAAAAAGCCCCCCGCTCAAACAGGACATGAATGAGCTGATAAGGCACAATCATGAAAGCAACTGCCGCCGGAATAGTCAGGAACAGGCCAAGTTCTATGGCTCTATTCTGGTTGTAGCTGACCTGTTCCTCGTCACCTTCGGCAATATTGCGCGCAAGCAGCGGCAGTAAGACCGTCCCAAGCGCCACCCCAATCACCCCGATGGGCAGCTGGTTCAGTCTATCGGCATAAAAAAGAAATGAAATGGATCCGTTCGGCAGATGGGACGCGATGATCATATCCAGCATAAGGTTGATTTGTATCACGCCCGCCCCCAAAGCCGCCGGCATCATGATGATCAGCATCTCTTTTACCTTGGGCGTCATACGCGGCATGACAATTCTGATCCTATAGCCAACCCGCCTACAGGCAAAATATAACCATATCAGTTGAATGGCCCCCGCTAAAGATACGGCCAGAGCCAGAGAGTGTGCCGGGGTCTCTAACTGGCCTGAAAAAAAGATCAATGCCGAAATCATGCAAAGATTAAGTATAATCGGGCTTGCAGCAGTTTCTGAAAATTTGCCCAACGCATTCAATATGCCGCCGAGCAGAGATACCAGACTGATAAACAAGAGGAAGGGAAAAGTAATACGGGTCAGGACGACCGCCAACTGAAATTTGGCCTCATCATCGCTGAAGCCCCCCGCCAGTATATAAATCACCCCCGGCGCCAGTATTTCCATTAAGGCCACAAGAATTAACAGAACCACGATCAAACTGGAAAAAGCACTTTCGGCAAAGCTCAGCGCCTCTTCCTTGCCGCCCTGAGTTAATGTTGCGGTAAAAACCGGTACAAAAGAGGCGCTGAATGCCCCTTCGGCAAACAGCCGCCGAAAGAAATTGGGTAATTTCAGGGCGACAAAAAAACAGTCCGCAACAATCCCTGCTCCAAGGATAGAGGCTGACAGAATATCGCGAACAAATCCCAATATCCGGCTTATAAGGGTGAAGCTGCTAAAAATAGCAACGGCTTTGCCTATGCCCATATTAATTATTAGCCTGTTTTGCTTTTTTCTTTTTTTTCGGAGTTGATTTAAAGCCTGCTGTGAGTGCCTCCATTAATTTTTCCCTTATCTGTTTTAATTTATTTTCATTATGCACTTTATGACCAAAAAGATCACAGATAAAAAACACTGTTACCGCCCGCTCGCCAAAGGTAGCTACATGGGCGCTCCCAATAGATAATTTGAGATCGACCATAGCCTGAGACAGCATATATAGGTAGCCCGGCCGGTCAAGCCCATTGAGTTCAATGACCGTATAACGATTGCTGGCTTTATTATCGATCAGGACACGTGGTTCAATGCTAAAAGCATCTATTTTCTGAGCACGGCTACTTAAAGTAGCTAATTCTTTCCTTGGCAGCAATTTTCCTGCCAGCGTCCGCTCAATAGTATTCTTGAGCCGCTCAATCTTGTGGTTATCCTTAAACAGCCCACCATCCGCCTCTTGTATCCAGAAAGTATCCAGCGCCATACCATCCTTAGTGGTAAAAATCTTGGCATCCTGTACGGAGGCACCGCTGACAGCAATGGCCCCGGTCATGCGCGCGAAAAGCCCCGGATGATCCTGAGCATAGATAGTTAGTTCTGAAATATTTTGAAATTCATCAACATGAATATTAATAGTCAGCTTTTCATTTTCTCTGTCAGATTCGGCAATCAGATGTGCATCACGGGCCTGTTTCTTATCATTGAGCGCTAGCCAATAGGGTTCATAGAAACGTTTGCTATAGGCTTCAAACATCTCATCAGACCAGTCTGTCAGCACTTTGCGAAGCCGGTCTTTCACAGCCACTATACGATGTTTATTACCGCCCTCAATATGCCCGCCCAGAAGATATTCTTCGGCCTTGTAATATAGATCCCGAAGTAGCTGCCCCTTCCACCCATTCCAGATTTTTGGCCCGACGGCCCGTATATCAACAACCGTCAGAATCAACAACAGGCGCAATCGTTCCGGGCTTTGGATAACCTTGGCAACATCCTCAATGGTTTTCGGATCATTCAGGTCACGTTTAAAGGATACATGGGTCATCGCAAGATGATGCCGCACCAACCAAGACACAGTTTCCGTCTGAGCCGATGTTAATCCGAGGCGTGGACAGAGTTTCTTCGCCACCTTTTCCCCCAAAACCGAATGATCCCCCCGCCGCCCCTTAGCAATATCATGGAGCAGAACGGCCACATAAAGCACTTCTCTGGACAGCACCTTATGGACTATTGCATTGGAAAGCGGATGATCCTTGGCCAGCAAGCCCCGTTCTAATTCGGACAATAGCTCGATGGCGCGGATGGTATGTTCATCAACGGTATAGACATGATACATGTCAAATTGCATCTGGGCGACTACCCGGCCAAAATCGGGAATGAATTTACCTAATACGCCAGCCTCATTCATAAGCCGCAATATGAAACCAGGCCCCTTTTCATAGGTTAATATCTCCATGAAAAGCCCGTTGGCTTCAGGGTTATTCCTCAAGTCTTTATTTATCAAGCCCAAATTATGACGGATACGGCGTAAGGCGCGGGGATGAATATCCAGATCATTTCTTTGCGCTTCATGAAAAATGCGGATTAGGTTAACCGGATCATCTTTAAAATCCTTGGCTGTCGTCAGGGAAATACGACTGCCTTCAACCGGAAAAATACCTATTGTCCGCTTGCGAAGTCCGAATTTTGGCAGCCTGATACGCGGTTTCCGTTTATGTTTATCTTCAAGGTAAGCACAATAAATTCGGGTAAGGTCGCCGACGGTTTTGACGGTCAGAAAAAAATGCTTCATGAAACGCTCAACATCCGACAATCCGGCCCGACCCACATAACCAAGACGTTCGGCCAGTATCTTCTGAACCCCGAAAGAAATGCGTTCTTCCGCGCGTCCTGATACATAATGCAAATGACAGCGTACAGTGCTCAGGAAATTATAGGCCTTTTGGAACTGACGATAATCGCTCTTGGAAAAAACACCCCTCTCTACAACCTCCGACACACTATGCACACCGTAAATATATTTTGATATCCAATAGAGGGTCTGCAGATCACGCAAGCCGCCCTTGCCTTCCTTGATGTTGGGTTCCACGACATAGCGGCTTTTACCTAGTTTAATGTGACGCTCGTCCCGCTCCGCCAGCTTCTGTTCGACAAATTCAGGTTCTGTTCCGGCGATAACCTGTTTGTCATAGCGTTCCAGAAACTCCTCATACATCTCTTTATCCGCACAGATATATCTGGATTCAAGTAATGATGTTCTTATGGTCAGGTCCTGTTTTGACAAGCGGATACATTCCGTCACATTGCGGACCGCATGGCCTACTTTCAGGCCAATATCCCATAGCATATAGAGCATATATTCCACCACCTGCTCGCCCCACGGGGTTTGTTTGTAGGGCAGCAAGAATAACAGATCCACATCCGAATAGGGTGCCATATCAGCACGACCATACCCGCCAATAGCCACGAGGGTTAACCGTTCACTCATCGTGGGGTTCGATGCGGGCATGATGAATTCTGTGGTCACATTATAAAGCTGTACGATAATCTCATCGGTGAGAAAGCTCTGGGCAATGACCAGCGTTTCACCATTCTCGCCTTCTTCACAGCGCCGCTTTATTTCTTCAAATCCATTCTGGTAAAATCCCTTGAACAGGTCCAGTAAGGCCGGTCGGATATTCGACGAAGACAGACCCTGTTTCAGAATTTCAAGCCTTGCGGTGAATTTCTTGCGGTTAAATACCTGCCTATGTTTCTTTACTTTAATCATCCTGTTGCAGCTTCTTCAATTTATAGAGCATATCCATGGCTTCTCTTGGGGTCAGTTCATCCGGGTGAATTTCCGTTAATGCCGTAAAGACTTTCACCGCCGGACTGTCATCCTCCTCAATGTGACTCTGTTCCACTTTTGCCTGCATAACAGAGAATAATGGCAAATCATCGGCAAGATCATATATTTTCTGGCCCTTAGCCACGCCCTGCCCCTCCTGTTCAAGGCTGCGCAGTACCTGAGACGCCCTTTCAACAACCACTTTTGGCAGTCCAGCCAGCTTAGCGACCTGAATACCGTATGATCGGTCTGCCGCCCCCGCTGCCACCTCATGAAGGAAAATAATATCGCCTTTCCAGTCCTTGACCTTCATAAAATGCAGGGCCAGATCATCAAGCTTTGACGATAAAGCCGTCATCTCATGATAATGGGTGGCGAATAAGGCACGGCATTTGTTTACCTCATGAATATGCTCAACCGCAGCCCAGGCAATGGAAAGCCCGTCATAAGTGGCCGTCCCCCGTCCGATTTCATCCAAAATCACCAAGGATCGCCCCGTAGACTGGTTCAGGATCGCCGCTGTTTCCACCATCTCAACCATGAAGGTAGACCGCCCCCTCGCCAGATCATCGGACGCGCCGACCCGACTAAACAGACGGTCAACAATACCAATATGCGCCGATTTTGCCGGAACAAAGCCGCCCATCTGCGCCATCAGCGCGATCAGGGCGTTCTGGCGCAGGAAAGTGCTTTTACCTGCCATATTAGGGCCGGTGATCAGCCATAGGCGATTGCCCGGATTAAGATCACAGTCATTGGCAACAAAATGATTAACATGGGTCTTTTCCAACGCGGCCTCAACCACAGGATGGCGGCCATTTTCTATGCAGAATGACAGGCTGTCATCCACCACAGGCCGAGCGAAATTCTTCTCCGCTGCCAATTCTGCCAAAGCCGTCGCCACATCCAGTAGAGCCAGACTTTGAGAGGCAAGGCTTATTTCCTGCCACCGCAAAAGAACATCAGCCACCAATTCCTCATAAATTTCATGCTCCAGAGCCAAGGCGCGGTCTGCCGCCTGCCCAATCTTTCCGGCAAGATGTGCTAGTTCCGTGCTGTTAAACCTGACCACATTGGCCAAGGTCTGGCGGTGGATGAATTCTTCGTTCAACGGCGGTGTCATCAGCTTATCTGCATGGAGTGCCGTTACTTCAATAAAATAGCCCAATACATTGTTATATTTAATTTTCAGACCATTTATATCCGACATTTCCCTGTATTTTGTTTCCAGAGCCATGATCAGGCGTTTGCTCTCACTGGACAACATACGAAACTCATCAAGGGCGGCATGATAGCCCTTGGCAATGAAATT
>JAGLJX010000084.1 GCA_023142175.1 Emcibacter sp. | reverse complement strand
TTCCTGATGGGAACCGAGCTTCTCCAGAATAGGCTCAATATCCTCCGGCAGAGATACCAGATCCCCTGTGCGGTTTTGAAAGTTAAACTTGATATCTGCCGCCTGTATCAGCCCGTCCCGAACCGCAGCAAGATCACGTGGTCCGCCCCGACCAACAGAAAGCCGCGACATGGCCCGTTCCAGATCAGGACAACGCTTCAACAGTTCCCTGATTTTACGACGGAAGGCTTCATGCTCGTGAAAATGAGCCACCAGATCAAGCCTTCTGTTTATGATCCGCGCATCCATCAGCGGCGCACTCATGCGGCTGTTCAGCAGACGCGCACCAGCACCGGTCATGGTCCGGTCAATAGTATGGAGCAAACTACCCTGACGTGCGCCCGCTAGTGTATGGGTCAGTTCAAGATTTCGCCGGGTGGCACCGTCTATCATCATAACGCAATCTTCGCCCACCGAAATGGGGCTGGCAAGGCACGGCAGCTTACCCTTCTGGGTTTCCTGCAAATAAGTCACTAATGCTCCGCAGGCGGATAATTCAGCCCGATTGAAACCGTCCGGTAATTTTTTACCAAAGATATCTTTCAGCACTTTTTCGGCACCAGCGCTGTCAAAGCTGCGGCTTTCCACAAGGCTCAGGATGTCCTGCCAATCCTCCAGCGCATCACCCAAATCATCACTGCCAAGCACTTGTGATGACAGGATCAGCTCTCCAGCCTGAAGCCGTGATAATTCCGCTTCCAGATTGGAAGGCATGATCGAACTGACAAAAAAATCTCCGGTGGATATATCAAGCCACGCCAGCGCATAATTTTCCTGCGAACGGGCCAGAGCCGCCAAAAAATTATTCTGTCTGGCATTAAGCAGATTTTCTTCGGTGATAGTCCCCGGTGTCACAAGCCGTACCACATCGCGTTTTACAACCGATTTGGCCCCGCGTTTCTTGGCCTCCGCCGGATTTTCCATCTGCTCACAAACGGCCACCTTAAAACCGCGCTTTATAAGACGGGACAGATATGTTTCCGCGGCATGAACCGGTACACCGCACATGGGAATGTCATTGCCATTATGCTTGCCGCGCTTGGTAAGCGTAATATCCAAAGCCGCCGATGCCGCCACCGCATCATCAAAAAACAGCTCGTAAAAATCCCCCATGCGGTAAAACAGCAGATATTCCCTGTGCTTTTCCTTTAACTCAAGAAACTGCACCATCATAGGCGTTACGGCAGAATCAGGTTTTGGCTTTGACATTTTTTTTTCAGATATTATCAGCGTATTCGTCATTCATTCTTCGATTTTATAATATTAATAAAGCTTTTAGGTATTTACATTTAATATAATTACAATATATATAGCAATTAGGTAATATTATATGCAGATAATGATGCTATTTTTTAACGCTATATGGGTAACAGTTTATCTGCTCCGCACTCGGAAATCAATTTCCTTGGGCTGGTTTAGTGTAATAAAAAAACAAAAGGGCTATCGTCATGAGTGATAAAAAAAGTGATTTTGGCGATAAGGAAGCGCTTCATTATCATGCAGCAGGGCGTCCCGGTAAACTGGAAATACGGGCGACCAAGCCCATGGCGACGCAGCGGGATCTGTCACTGGCCTATTCCCCCGGTGTAGCAGCACCTGTTCTGGCTATCGCAGACCATCCCGCCATGGCCTATGATTATACTGCCAAAGGCAATCTTGTGGCTATTATCACCAATGGCTCGGCCATTCTGGGTCTTGGAAATCTTGGCGCATTGGCGTCAAAACCCGTGATGGAGGGCAAGGCTGTTCTGTTTAAGCGTTTTGCTGATGTAGACGGTATTGACCTTGAGGTAGATACGCAGGATGTGGACGAATTCATCAATTGTGTCAAGCTGCTTGGCCCCACTTTTGGCGGTATTAACCTTGAGGATATCAAGGCACCGGAATGTTTCATCATCGAACAGTCGTTGCGTGAAAAAATGGATATTCCGGTTTTTCATGACGATCAGCACGGAACCGCCATTATAACCGCTGCCGGCATCCTCAACGCCATTGACATCACAGACCGCGACATAAAAACCGTCAAGATCGTTGTCAATGGGGCCGGAGCCGCCGCCATCGCCTGTACCGAACTGGTCAAGGCCATGGGCGTGCCCCATAATAATGTCATCATGTGTGATAGCAAAGGCGTGATTTATCAGGACCGTAAGGAAGGTATGAACCAGTGGAAATCAGCTCACGCAATTGACACCCCTCACCGCACCTTGGAAGACGCGCTGAAGGGTGCGGATATTTTTCTGGGGCTTTCCGTGAAAGATGCCGTCAGTCAGGACATGGTACTGAATATGGCGAACAAGCCTATTATCTTTGCCATGGCCAATCCAGACCCCGAAATAAGACCGGAATTGGTTAAAGAAGTCCGTTCCGATGCCATAGTTGCCACGGGCCGGTCAGATTATCCCAATCAGGTCAATAATGTGCTTGGTTTTCCTTATATTTTCCGGGGCGCACTGGATGTTCGCGCCAGCACCATCAATGACGAAATGAAAATTGCCGCCGCGCTCGCTATTGCCGAACTGGCCCGTGAGGATGTGCCTGATGAAGTGGCTGCGGCCTATAGCGGTGGCCATCCAAAATATGGCCCCGATTATATTATCCCCGCCCCTTTTGACCCGCGCCTGATCAGTGCTATCTCCCCCGCCGTAGCCGAAGCTGCCATCAAAAGTGGGGTCGCCAAAAGCCCTATCATTGACATGGATGCCTACCGCAAGGAACTGGCCGCAAGGTTAAACCCCACAACCGGCACGCTACAAATGATCTATGACCAGCTCAGCACCGAACCGAAGCGGGTTGTCTTTACTGAAGCGGATGAGGAAACTGTGCTTCGTGCGGCCCTGGGCTTTGAGCAGAATGGATATGGTCATGCGGTTTTGATCGGCTATGAAGATAAAATCCGCGACCATCTGGAACATATTGGTCATAACCGCAATGATGATCTGGAAATCCATCATGGCCGCACCAGTGATAAAAGCGAAAAATATGCCGAGTTTCTGTATACTAAATTGCAGCGCAAAGGATATCTTTATCGGGATTGCCTGCGTCTTGTGCGCTCAGACCGCAATGTTTTTGGCGCCTGTATGCTGGCCCACGGCGATGCCGACGCTATGGTGACGGGACATAACCGCCATTATGCCGCCGCTCTGGAGAGCATCATGAAAGTGATCGACCCCCTGCCCGATTGCAAAGCCATCGGCTTATCCATCGTGGTCACGGGCGACCGGACGATTTTTGTTGCCGATACCGCTATTAACGAAATGCCAACCGCAGAAGAAACGGCAGAGATAGCCATTCATGCCGCCAGAGCGGTGCGTCATTTTGGAATCGAACCCAGAGTGGCCTTCATGTCCTATACTAATTTTGGCAATCCTGTAGGCGGCATATTAGCCACGACATCCCGCGGTGCAGTAAGCATTTTGGATGGCATGGAAGTTGATTTCGAATATGAAGGTGAAATGCACGCTGGCGTGGCCCTCAACCCTGAGATCATGAAGGCCTATCCCTTCTGTCGTCTGTCCGGCCCTGCCAATATATTGATCATGCCGGGCATGCATTCCGCCCATATTTCAACCAAGATGATCCGGGAGCTTGGCGGTGGCACTGTGATTGGCCCCATGCTGGTGGGGCTGACCCATTCTGTGCAGGTGATCCCTATGGGCTCTTATGCGTCCGAAATTATTAACCTTGCGGCTCTGGCGGCACACAATGTGAATCTTCTAAAATAATAAGAAACATTTTTAGGGCATAGTAGGAGCCGGCCGCCGCCAGAAGATGTTTGATGGAATGACCGCTGATGCTGCCGCCCAACGCATCATAAATCATACCGTCATAATATTCGGCCATTTTGGCAGCAAAATAAAATACCAGCACCAGAATAAGGTCGGCGCGGTTGCTGTATCTGGGTTTATATAAAGCCATGATGGTCGGAATGAGCAGCATAGGCAGGAACTGAACTAGCACATAGGGCCGCAGGTCCCCTGCCCCCATCTGTTCAGTGATATGCCAGTAAAGGATGCTTAATGCTCCAAAAAAAAGTGCTGGAAACAACATTTTTCGGCCCATTTCCCCATGAACATAATCACGGATGATCAGGCTGAATAATGACATAAATGCAATTGTCATGGGCAAGCGGTCCCAGACAAGGGATTGGTTGGCAGGAATAAGATGATACCAGCCCGAACCGAAAGCGGTCAAAATCACACCATAAGACAGAATAAGATACGGCGTCTTATAAGCCTGACTGACTAAATCTGTCCGGTATTTTTTAAGCCCCCATAGCCCGACAATAATAAAAGGAATATTGCTCATCACATTGTAAAAATTGGGAATCCCCCACAAAGAATACTGATCGACAAATTTATGATATTCCATGTCTTGTGGGATAGGGCCGACGAACAACATCGCGCCAACGGCCAAGATGCTCAGAACTGCCAGAATTATATGCCGATACAAAAAGCCTCTCCCCTTACTGTTACGTGTCGTCAAAAAGTCTGGGGGTTGTTTCTCTTAATTTATCTGTCAGTAGAAGAATTAAAACATCTGTTGTATTGAACTGCTCGTCTATCACTGCACCATCGCCAATATAACAACCAAGTCTGGCATATCCCCTCACCAGAGGGGCCAATTGCCGTTTGGCCTTTATTTTATCCAGATCATCACCCTTAAAATAATCCATTTTCTGGTAACGCGCCGACAAGGCCGGAATATTAAACTCGTCAGGGGTTTTATATTTATAGCGCAGATAAGACAGCGGCAATTCCAGATCACCCTGTATAACACCCTCAAGGCTGGCACAGCCAAACATACAGCCCACGTTATGAAGTACTATATATCGTACAATGGCCCGCCACATGAGGTTGATAATATTATTCGAACGATATTCCTCGCGCACGCAACTCCGGCCCAGCTCAAGCAACTGCCGTCCGGCCATTAACGCACGGAAATAATCATTATCCATATTGCTGAGGTCGAACTCCGAAGAGGAATAAAATTCACTGATGTTGTCAATTTTTTCTTCCCGGAGCAGGCGATAGGTGGCAATAACGGCATCATCACCGCTTTTGGTAGTATCAAAGGCCAGAAGCTGATCGCAAATCAGGTCAAAGTCATCAAAATCACGCCGTTGCCGTGCCATTTCAGGGCTGGGGCGGGCCTGCATTTCCTCATAGAAGACCTTATACCGTAGCTTTTGCGCTGCGGTTATTTCTTCTTCAGAGGTTGCAATTCTTATTTCTATAGGTCCGGCTTTAATAAAAACGGGATCTTCCGCTAAGCGTTCCATAATCTTATCCGTCTGTATATCCATCTGCCTCATCTTCTTATCATAAGAACTAATTCTTATAAATCAACTTAACATACGTTCAAGCGTAACCTATAAGTACAACAAAAAATTAATCTGAAAGATTTGCAAAATATATGATACGCCCCTCTATTACCTGCCCCATATGTGGCGCAAAAATATCGAAAGCGGTCTCAGCTCAGGACTTCACTTGCCCCTTTTGCAAGTTTGAACGGCGTACGGCGGTTGGCACCCGGCAAGAAAATATTTCAAATACAGAGGATACGGCCCTTCCCTTTCAGGAAGATCTACATGATTATTTTCATGAAAAATTCCATTTGATGAAACCCGGTGAAACATTGCATATATCAACACCCGTGATCCGTTTTCTTCAAAAACCTGTGATCCTACCCGGCCAGATTAATTTTTTCAGAGCGAAAAATATTATGTTCCTGCTTGAGCAGCATGGTTTTAAAATGGCTTGGCGGAAAAACAGGTTTTCTTCTATATTAAACATCATTGCCCGAAGGTGTTAGGGTCAGATTTTTACCGGAAAATCATGAGAAATTCCCATATTATATTTGCGCAAATAAAACATCAACAATATCCCCGGAACGGCCGCAATGATGGTCAATGTGAAGAAATTAACCCAGCCCAGACTTTCCACCCAATGCCCCGCGTTGGCAGATAAAAAGACCCTTGGCACGGCGGACAAGGCACTCATTAAGGCATATTGGGTCGCCGAAAAGGCTTTGTTACACAGCGCGGAAAGATAGGCCACAAAGACCACGGTTCCCATGCCACCGGTGAAATTTTCAACCCCAATAGTCACATGAAGGAAAAGAACATCGACCCCAAGGTAATATTGTATGATGAACAGGCCATTGGATAAAAGCTGCAAAACTCCGGTTATCACCAAGGCCTTGAACATACCGGTTTTATTGAGCAGGATACCCCCCAAAGCAATACCGGACAGGGTAGCGACAAGACCATAGCCCTTCACTATTGTACCGACCTGCGTTTTGGTAAAGCCCAAGGCATCCACCAAGAATAAATTAGTGATAACCCCCGCGAGCGCATCGCCGAGTTTGAATAAAATGATCGTTAAAAGAATGATGACCCATGCTTTTTTAGTCATAAAATTCTGAAAAGGGGCCACTATTGCGATCTTGGACCAGGCGAGAAAACTGGCTGATTTTCTTCCGAAATTCTCTTGAAACTTCTCTATTAAGGCGGCTTCCTGATCATTAACAATCTGTTTCTCACTACTAGCCGGTTCTGGCGAAAGGAAACAGGTTATCATGCCGACAACCATAAAGGATGCCATGATAAAATAGACCAATGACCAGTCAATAATATCTGCTAAAATCAAGCTGCCTCCACCGGACACCAACATGGCAATCCGATAGCCATAAATCGCCATTGCGGCCCCTGCGGCCTGCTCATCATCGGACAGGCTGTCAATCCGGAAAGCATCAATCACGATATCCTGTGTGGCTGAACTAAACGTCAGTGACAGGGCAATCAATGCCGTCAAAACAGGGGCCGAAGCCGATGCGAATCCCCCCAGTGCCACAATCGCCACCATGACCATAACCTGAGACAAGATCATCCATCCGCGCCGTTGCCCCAGACGCGCCGTCAAAAAGGGCAGTGGCATTCTGTCAATCAAAGGAGCCCAGGCAAATTTGAATAAATAGGGTAAGCCCAATAGAGAGAATTGCACCGTCTCGCCTAACGACAGGCCATCTTCCTTCAGCCAAAGCCCCAGCACGCTGAATGACAGCGCCAGCGGCAAGCCGCTTGAAAAGCCAAGAAACAGCATGGAAATAATATTTTTTTGACGGTAAACTTCGATGGCCCCCCACCAGTTTTTAACTCTTTCCAAACTTTACATCCTCAAAAAAATACTTGCACCGAAACCAACTTACTTGTTCAGTTTCTTGTTCTTCCAATATTTGGTTCCCTGCAACGTCGCTTGCAAAGCAATGCCCTTTTTGGTCATCTGATAAAGGGATACGCCACCAACTGCTGTGCCGGAAGCATTTGCTTCGCCGCCATCACCCTCAATCTTTGCCGCAGCGTCAGCTTGAGCAGAAAAATCCCAGCCTTTATTAACGAATGTATCAAATGCGTCCCGTTCGTGAAAGATCATAACTGCCCGGTAATCTTTTATACCAAGCCCGATACCAACACCGCCGGTTGCCATTCTCATGAATATATTTTTGCCGGTTTTATTATCATGGGCAACGCCCTTGCCGCTACCCGCAGAAAGGATAATAAGATTTATACCGCCATTATTGAAAACCGCGTAACCTTCGGCATTTTTGATCATTCTTTTAGTTTCAGGGTGATTACTATAGAGTTGTGTCAAAACTTCCGTCCTCATCTCAAGGATTTCGGCTTTTTTCTTCTCTTTGGACTTCGCCATTGCTGAAATTGGTACAATGGTCAATGCGATGATTAGAATAATTTTCTTAAACATTCAAATGCTCCTTATTGCTTCGCCACGATAATAACATCAAAAATTATAATGACCATAATTACTGAACTTGTAATTGTTAATGCAATACCCTTGAACAAATAACCATAAAATACTACATTTAAATAGAGGGTTATTTGGTTTTCTTTATTTCGCCATTATCATGGCTCAATATAATCCCGAACGTAATAATACATTAACAGGACTTTTCTGTGACCACTAACAGAACATTTGAACCACAAATAGAACCATCTGAACATATCGACAGTCTGCTCCCGATTACCACGATCACCTATCGGCAGATGCAGAATGAAATTGACCGGATTGCCCTGTTGAAAAAAATAATGCCGACTTTGACGGTTATTACATTCGTGGCTCTGGTCTTATGGCCTGTCCTCAACAGCAAGGAAGGCAGCTTTACCCTTGCCATGGATCGGCTTGAAGAAAAAGATGAAAATGCCAAATTAATCAAACCTCGTTATGTGGGCATAGATAAAAATAACCATCCGGTCGATATTTCTGCGGAAATGGCATTCCGTAAAAGCAACGATGACAAGGATTATTATCTGAAAAATCTTCTGGCAAATATGCAAATGAGCAATGGAACAGGAATAGTAGTGCGGGCAACCAACGGAATGCTAGACGCAAAAGCACAGGAAATAACGCTGGATGGTGCCGTTACCATCGCCACGAAAAGTAATTTTAATCTGTCGACTGACCAAGCACTGTTTCTCATTAATGAAAAGGTTGCCACCGGGGAAAATGGCGTGACCGGAGAGACGCCCTTTGGTACTTTCAGCGCGGACAGGTTCCACGTGGACGTTGATCAGGAAATCATCCGGCTTAAAGATAAGGTTAAGCTGCATTTTGCCCCGAACAATCGGGAAGAATTATCAGAGAATAATAGTGACAAAAAACAATAAACCCAAGTGGAACAATATTTTGAGTATGAATATATATAATAATCTAAAGATAATCTCCCTGCTACTCGCCACCGGGCTGGCATTCCCGTCCCTCTTGGCTGAAGCTCAGGTTGCAGCAACGACAACACCTGTTAATGTGGGTAAGGAAGTGGACATCAGCGCCGACGAGCTGGAAGCCAACCTGCGCAAGGATATTGTTATTTTTGTTGGCAATGTAGTGGTGAGCCAAAAGGGTCTGACCCTGAATTCAGACCGCATTACGGTTTTCTATCAAAATGGTGAAAAAAAGAAATCCTCAATTGACCGTATTGATGCCTCCGGCAGTGTTAAATTAACCACCCTGACGGAAACCATTAATGCCACATGGGGGATTTATGATTTTACGGATAAAATTATCACCCTCGGCGGCAAGGTTATCCTGAAAAGGAGTGATGGTGAAATTGTAGGTAAGAGACTGGTTTACAATCTTAATACCGGCCTGATTACCCTTGATGGAAACCCAGGAAACAAAGGCCGCGTGAAAGGGCAGTTCGCCGTACCGGAAAAAAAATAAAACGGTAAGGTCGATACATTTCAGTAGTCTATTAACATTTATACGATAAAAAGAAGATATGACCCCAAAACAAGTATCACCACTTCAAAAAGATGTAACAACAACCGTCCCTCAATTGAGTACCGGTCTTGTCATTGATGCTGTGGAAAAAACATTCAGTAAACGCCCTGTGTTAAAGGGCGTAAGCCTCACCGTGGACAAAGGCGAGGTTGTTGGGCTTCTGGGACCAAATGGTGCGGGTAAAACAACGACCTTTTATTCCATGATCGGACTGATAGAGCCAGATGCAGGCCGGATTCTGCTGGATGGGCATGATATCACCTACCTTCCCATGTACCGGCGCGCACAGCTTGGCATTGGTTACTTACCGCAGGAAGCCTCTATCTTTCGGGGGATGACTGTAGAAGAAAATATTTGGGCAGTTCTTGAAATATGCGAACCGGACCGAAAAACCAGAGAAGATATGCTGGAAAGCCTGTTGAATGAATTTTCCATCACCCATATTAGGCATGCCTCTGCCCTTGCATTATCAGGCGGAGAACGCCGGCGGGTCGAAATTGCCCGTGCTTTGGCCACCCGGCCAAGCTTTATTTTACTGGATGAGCCTTTCGCGGGAATCGATCCCATAGCAATTTCAGACATTCGTGATCTTGTTTCCCACCTGAAAGACAGGGGAATTGGCGTATTGATCACCGATCACAATGTGCGTGAAACACTTGAAATCATTGACAGAGCTTACATAATTCATGACGGACAGGTGTTAATGTCAGGAACACCGGAAGAAATAGTCGCAAACGAGGACGTACGTCGTGTATACTTAGGAGACAGCTTTAGTTTATAAAGCGGGATATTAAATTATGGCACTTTCGCCACGGATTGAATTAAAACTATCACAATCGCTGGTCATGACACCCCAGTTGCAGCAGGCTATCAAGTTGCTGCAATATTCGAATATTGATTTGGTAGATTTTGTAACTCAGGAAATTGAAAAAAACCCGCTTTTGGAGCTGGGTGACAATGACCGGTCCGATAGTAAATCCAGCCCTGAAAACCCTGAAAATTCAGAAACATCCTATGAATCTTCTGAAACTGCGCCATCAACTCTGGCTGATGAGTATCTGAAAAACCCCGGAGCCGAAGACCTTAATTCAGAAGCCGCGATGGACAATAATTTTAACAATGATTGCGTCATAGATGCCGTTCCAAGTTCAGCCCCCTCTGATAATCTGGGCTTAAGTTCAAAAACCATGATGGGCGGTGGTGGCAGTTTCGATCACTCAGATTTTGCCATGGATCTTAGGCTCACGGAAAGCGTTTCCTTAAGTGATCACTTGCTGGAGCAACTAAACCTGATTTTGGTAGAGGCCAATGACAAAATCATAATACGCTTTTTAATTGGTATGCTGGATGAGGCAGGATACCTGTCAGAAAGCAGTGAATTAATTGCTGAGAGATTTGGCTGTGAGGTTGCTGAAATAGAGCGGATCATTGCTATTGCCCAAACGATGGAACCGGTGGGTGTATTTGCCCGTGATTTGAAAGAATGTCTTAAAATCCAGCAAATTAATAATGACCGACTTGATCCGGCCATGGAAGCACTTCTGGATAATCTGGACCTTCTAGCCAAAAGGGACTATCCCGCTTTGCTCAGGCTTTGCAATATTGATACCGAAGACCTGAAGGATATGATCGGGGAAATACAGGACCTCAATCCAAGGCCCGGCCACGCATTCAGCACAAGTATTACACAGGCTGTTATCCCCGACGTTTTTATTAAAAAGAACCCCAAGGGTAACTGGGTTGTTGAATTAAACAGCGAGACACTGCCTAAGGTTTTGTTTAACAACCGTTATCTCATGGAAATTAAAAACCATACCAAGGATAAAAAAGACAAGGAATATCTGGCTGAATGTGCGACTTCTGCCAATTGGCTGGTCAAAGCATTAGACCAGAGGGCCAGAACCATATTGAAGGTTTCATCTGAACTGGTGAAACATCAGGAAAATTTCTTTGAAAAAGGGGTCAAACATCTCAAGCCCCTGAATTTAAAAACAATTGCTGATGCCATAGAGATGCATGAAAGCACAGTGAGTCGTGTGACATCCAATAAATTCATCGCCACCAACCGTGGTATTTTTGAAATGAAGTATTTCTTCACCACCGCAATTGCTGCAGTGGAAGGAGGCGAAAGCCACTCATCAGAGTCTGTCAAACATACAATTCAGGCGTTGATAGACGCCGAAGAACCGAAAAAAATTCTCTCCGACGATAAATTGGTAAATATCCTGAAGACAGAAGGTGTTGATATTGCTAGAAGAACTGTCGCTAAATACAGAGAGTCCTTGAATATCCCCTCCTCCATACAAAGGCGGAGAATCAAAAATGCTGCTTTTTAAAAACAATAACTCAGGGAAAAATCAGATAGCGTTTCCTGTAGAAGCAGTGAATATGGAAAGTATGAATATGATAATTTCATCCTTTTCAATACAGCGGAAGTTTGTAGATACTTGACAAATGTTAAGCCAGACACTAACTTCCCCGGCTTCGCACAATAACTGATATAATTTTAGTATTTTTATTGTGTAAGCTCTCATTAAAACAAGCTATCTGAGAATGGTACAAACTAAAATGAATATTATCGTTACAGGCAAACAAATGGATGTTGGCGCAAGCCTTAGGTCATATGTGGAAGGCCACATTGATGGAATTGTTGATAAATATTTTGAAAATACGATAGATTCAATCGACGGAACTGTAACGATGTCGAAAAATGCCCATTTGCATCGTGCTGATTGCAATGTGCATTTAGGACATGGAGTATATTTACAAACCTCCGCAGAAGAAAAAGATGTCTACGCGGCCTTTGATGCCGCTGCTCAAAAGCTGGAAAAAAGATTACGTCGTTATAAAAGACGGCTAACCAATCACCATAAAAATCGCCCAAATGGACAGGCAACAGTACCTGCTCAATATAATATTTTCGAGGCTGAGGCTGAGACTGTGGAAGAGCCAGCTGAGCATCTTCAGCCCGCTATTATTGCTGAAATGCAGCTTGATATACCGGAAGTATCTGTAAGTGATGCTGTTATGAGGCTTGACCTTGGCGAGTTACAAACACTGATGTTTAGAAATAGTGCGCACGGCGGATTAAATGTGGTTTATCGCAGAACCGATGGTAATATCGGCTGGATAGACCCAAAAGTGGATTAACAACAGAAAAATATCGTATGGAAATCACTGACCTGATAAATCTGGACTCTATCGTCCCGGATCTTAAGGCATCCAGCAAGAAACAAACCTTGCAGGAATTGTCTAATTACGCAGAGAAAATCATTCCGCAAGCCCATCATCATATTTTGGATGTGCTGCTTGAAAGAGAAAGATTAGGAACAACTGGTGTTGGTCACGGCGTGGCTATACCCCATGGAAAATTTCCGGATCTTGACCGTCCTTATGGGCTTTTTGCCCGACTTGACCAGGCGGTGGATTTTGAATCACTGGATGATCAACCTGTGGATCTTATTTTTCTCCTTCTGGTGCCGGAAACTGCGGGGGCTGACCATCTGAAAGCTCTTGCAAAAGTATCCAGAACGCTACGAGACAAATCTATCTGCGAAAAATTACGGGGTTCCGAAGGTGGGGATGCCATATATGCCATTCTCACATCTACATCCCAATCAAGCCACGCAGCCTAATCAGAGACTTTCAAGTAAATGGGGCATATAGAATTAAGGGGCTGATCTGAATTTCTCAGATCAGCCCCTTAAAAATTGTATTATCTATTTAGGCGCCAGCGCCACCGTCATTTTTTAACTTATCAGAATATACCTTACTGCGGAATTTTTCAGCCTTTTCCTGATCTTCATCTGATACGGAACCTTCGGCGACCTCAGGCACACGAACCCAGCAATCAGTGCCTTCCTGCTTGATTTTCCGGCAAGCTTCTTCAGCTTCCGCCATGCTCGTTAGAGGACCAGCATTTAAGCGGTAATAAAAACCATGAGGTCCACCTTCATATTTGGCGCCACCAAGGTCAATCTCCGAACGACGTGGTTCCAGATCACCAATGATGTCAAAATACTTCTTTCTCAACTTTTTCCATCCGGGCATCAGCTCGGATTTATGTCGATATGCCGCAATTTGTAAAGCCCAGCCTTGGGGGCCTAATAGTGGCGGAACATCATCTTCTTCCGGTTCAACAACGGCAATAGGCTCTGGCGGCACTTCCACCAGACGGGCAACCGTAATACTCTTGACCCTGCTGTCATCTTTATAAACTTCGTTGGCCACCTCAGTTAAATCAGTTTTTGGGCTAGTGGACTGACGAACAACGGCATCAAACCGATCTCCGGAAGACAGATTTGCCAGAATTCTGAAATATCCAAGATTTTCATTCGCCATATCTGGCCCATTATCAATGGCCAGCAGACGCGAAGACATCACTTCATTACCAGAAAGAGCATAGGCCATGGCGAGATTTTGCCTGTGGGTTGCCCCGGCGTCCCTATGTTGAGCTGCTTGTTTCAAGATATTAATGGCCTGATCATGGCGAGATTGCAATGCCAGTGATAACCCATAGTTATTCAACAGTTTCAGGTTATCAGGATCAATATTGAGACCATCCCGATAAACTTCCATAGCTGCCCTTGGGTTGCCTTTCAGCTCTAGTGCCAGAGCCAAACTGGAAATAGTTTCCACATCACGCGGATTTAATGAAATCGCATCATTAAGCATGGGAATCGCCATAGTTGGACGATTAAGTGCGATATAAGTTTTACCAAGTCCCCTAAGGGCGCTTAAATTCTGTTCATCACGTGACAATGCAGACTGATACGCTGTTTCCGCCTGCTGATACTGGCCAATTGCCCGCAGACTATCGCCTAAACCAACCAATGGTGTTGAGGCAAAGGGGTGATATTTCATTGCCCGGCGGTAAAGTGGTATCGCCGCAGCATGATCTCCTTCTGCCGCCATTTCATTTGCCAGAGCCACAAAGCTACTTTCAGGCGCGCGCCCTGTGTCCACATCCTGCACAACAGCACTGTTGGTGCTTTCATAATTTGCCGTCTGATAATCAGACCCATTTGAGCATGCCATAAGGAATAGCGGCATTGCTACTGTTGCCAAAATTTTACTCATACATATGTTTTGGGAAGGTTTTTTCGTTAATTCTTTATCATTATGTATCATTTTTCGCTCCGTTCCATAGAGTTTCCGGTTTTTCCGGATTACTCCTATCTATTTTGAGATGCAATTTTCAGCAGTGGAATCTTATCGTTGTTCTCCTCCAGATAGACATCCAGTGCCTCACTGATAATTGCCTGACAGCTTTTACGAGTATGGGCTGAGAATAACCGTAATTTAAGATGATCTTCCTCTTCCATACGTAAAGTCATTGCAATACGCTTACTTACCGCAGTACACTCTGACGAAGCGGTTGATTTCGACTTTTTAGCCGAAACCTTTACTTTACGTGTATTAGATTGCTCCTTTACAACATCTTTTTCAAGTTCATTGTTCGTTTTAAGGAAACTATTTGCTTTCTGATTCAGCATCAAAGACGTGTGAGAGGGAGTAGCCGAACCTTTTCTTGCGAGCAGTGCGCCCGTCAAACGGGAGACCTGTTTTACATTTTTATCTTTTTTCATGTCATAAAACCTGTACTTGTCTACGTCCAAACCCAACGCGTTGATTTGAAGTTTTTACCTGAGTTGCCTGATGCTGAAAAACAGTTCTTTTGAAATTCTTTTCCAGACGATCGCTAATATAATCCCACAGTTCTTCAATCTCCGTCGCAGACTTGCCGCCGGGGTTAACTTCCATAACAGTTCTGCCATCAATCATGGATGAGGCATATTCTGTCCTGTGATGAAGTGTGATTGGGGCCACTGTTCCATGTTGTGAAAGCGCGATAGCCGCATCGGAAGTAATCCGGGCGCGTGCCGTTGCACCATTGACAACAAACATGAAGGGTTTATCACTTCTATCGGCCAACTCCACTGTACCACCCGCGGCCCTAAGGTCATGGGGGCTTGGTCTTGTAGGAATAACAATCAGGTCAGACACTGCAATAACAAACTGAATCGCCAGTGTAATTGCAGGTGGTGTATCAATAATCGCCAGCTTAAATCCCTGTGATCGCAACTCATCAAGATCAGTCATCAAACGCGATACATTGGACTGGGCGAAAGCCGGGGTCGGGGCTTCTCTCTCATTCCACCATTCGGTCAAACTTCCCTGAGGGTCGGTATCTACAAGTACGACCGGACCTGCTCCTGCAAGTTCTGCCTGCACTGCGATATGACCGCTTAACGTGGTTTTACCTGAACCACCTTTTTGTGAGGTAAAAGCTAATACACGCATATGTTTCAACCTTATATAAAATATAATTAACTAAATAACATCTAATTCCATTAACCATAGATGTCATGACAACAGCACAATTATGGCAATTAGGTCTTAAGAAATCGTAAAGCGTTAATACTTTTTTCTTTTCTAATGCTTTGAAAATCAATGGGTAAACCGTAAAATTTTATCTATATATATCAGGTTAATGATATTTGATATTTAAATTAGCTTCATAAAATATATCACTTTTTGAAAGAATATATAGTAAAAACTCCCTAATTACTGATCATTTTATGGCTATTTATAGTTGGATAATGTCGGTTTTTGAGTTCCCTATTAACCTATAAAAATCCCCAATTAACCCATAAATATGGCGTCACGACGCCAAAAAACAGCTCCGAACGGGCGGTTAAGGATATATTTATAGTTAAAACCACCCTCGCATTCATATTAATATTTAAATAGGCCTTTATATATAATGGCCTTAATGACAATAACTCTTCAATTATTTCTGCCATTAAAGGAAACTTCAACCAAGCCCCTAACACTATTACCCATATATATTTTATCCACCTGACAAAGTTCGGTAGGCGTCAGCCTTTTTTCCTCAATTCTGGTAGATGGGTCATTCATCAGGAATTGACGCAATGTGCCATTCAACACGCCACTTGTCAGATATGGCGTGTATAGAATGTTATCCTGTTTCAGGAATATATTATTAAAAGTTCCCTCGGTAAGCTCCCCCTTCTCATTAACAAAGACCACATCATAACAATCATGCTTCCCTAATTCCTGATCATAAAATGCCCGATCCGTCGTCTTGTGAAAGACCATAGGATTTTGGCTGTCGATCTTCTTTTCAGAGAGCGTGATCACTCTGCTTTTGCAACCCTGATCACTGTCTATTGAAAATGAAGTAATCGAAACTTTACCCGTTCGCGAAAGCAGTAAGCGGATTTTCCACTTTTTGCCTGGATCAAGAAAGCCGGCATGACAATGAAGGTCATCCAATATGGCTTGTTTGTCACAGACAAAATCAAAATAGACGGCGGATGATTTAAGGCGGTCTATGTGAAGTTCAAGAAGGTAATAACCTTCACTTACCGACCAGCGCAGACTTTCAATTAAATCAAATTCCTGAAAATTTCTGGTGGCGAACTGTGATTTCAGCAAACATTCATCATATTCCTGCCCCACGTCCGAATCTGCCACAATGGCACTGCCAATGCCCATTGTCCCCTGCCCTGCCTTATCAATGGTGATAGTACGAATGGGAACGTTGAAGCAGCAATCGCCATCGGGGGCCATATAACCGATGGCTCCGGTATATATTCCGCGCGGGCTTTCCTCCAATTGTGAAATGATTTCCATCGCTCTGATTTTCGGTGCGCCGGTTACTGAGCCACAGGGAAACAAAGCCCTGATCAGATCCACAATATCCATATCGTCCGGAACTTCTGCTTCTATGGTGGATGTCATCTGTAAAAGAGTACGATATTTCTCCACATCATAAAGGCTTTTAAGCTTTACTGATGCCGGGGCGGCAATGCGGGCGAGATCGTTACGCAACAGATCAACAATCATAAGATTCTCAGCACGGTTCTTCTCATCATTTTGCATAAAATCTGAATTTTGCTGATCTTCCGCCGTTGTTCGGCCCCGCCCACAGGTTCCCTTCATGGGGCGGACAATTATTTTACGGCCCGTCTTCTTGAAAAAAAGTTCAGGACTAAGGGACAGTATGGAGAGTCTGTTCGAGTTGATAAAAGCCCCATATTCCACCCTCTGCGCCTGTCTCAAGACGGCGAAATAGCTTGTCTCAGATCCGGTGAAATCAAACAGGGACTTTAAAGTATAATTGACCTGATAAATATCCCCCGCCTTCAAAAAATCCTGAATTTTGGCAAACATCTCTTCATAACGCCCGCGCGAAATATTCAACCTTACATTTTCGATATCATAATTATCCCGGTCACATTCTTGCGCCCAATGGGACTCATTATCATCAGAATTTAACGTTAGACGGTTTTTATATATGCCAAATGATAAAAACGGCACATCGTAAGACTGGTCCGCAAGAGAGGTCAGTTTTCCTTCAAGGAAAAGTCCGGTTTCATAGCTAATCCAGCCAGCAGCATAATATCCATCGGCCAGATATTGCCGTATCTCCTCAAAGGCACGGTCTATCTCGCTTGATTTCTCTGCTATGATCAATTGAATGGGGTTTTTGAATATATAGGCTGCCGTATCATTATCAACTTCTCGGCTATTATCCAGATAAACCGAAAAACCCCCGCCTGATTGTCGCGTCCTAACCATAAACCCATATACTCACAAATAGTCGTTAGATTATTATCACAGCACCGGCATTATTGGTCAACCGGGCATTTACATTTGGCGTTTCTTTCAGACATTTTTTTATATCTGCGACCGACATGGCACAAAAGGCCGTGGACAAGGCATCAGCCAAGGTGGCTTGGGGCGCTGTGACCGTTACCGATAAATACCTATGGGATGATTTTCCGGTCTGTGGGTCAAACAGGTGATGAAATTTCCCTTTTTTATCAAATATATCACCCGTACCCGAAGAAGTCGCCACCGCCCCCTGATTAACTTCAAGAATATGGGAAATTTCTCCAAAATTCTGCGGGTCCGCCAAGCCAATACGCCACGGCGTCTTGTTCGCCTGTGGCCCAAGAGCACGATATTCACCAATATCCACCAATACAGACCTCAGGCCTTCGCCTTTAAGATAGTCTGATACGCGGTCCGTCACATAGCCCTGCGCAATACCATTCAGGGTCGCCGCCATGTCTTTGCGGTCAAATGATATCTTCTCCCGCGAAATTGACAGTTTTTCATAGCCTATGCGTTTATGGATCGCCCGCAATTCATTTTCCGACACCCCTTTTTCATCAAATTCCTGCGCGCTGTAGAACAACCACAAAGGCTGAACCGTAATATCAAAAGCCCCCGCAGTCATCTGACTGATATGGTTAGCTGTCTGTAACAGATCAACAAACTCTGTGGGCGGATTATAAATAACCCCCTGCCGATTTAAAGTAGAAATCTTTGAATGTGGTTGGTAAAGACTAAACAGCGATTCCATATCCTGAATAATCTGTACCGACTTTTGAATGATCCGCTGCGCCGCCCCCGCATCATGATGATAAAGTTGCAGTGACACTTCTGCTCCAAGGGCAAAGCCCTGCCATTGATATAGTTCTGCCCTAGCATCAGGCACTATAGCCGTTACCGCCTGTGGTGTTGCACAGGCAACCATGCTTGCCGCCATTAGCTTGATAATTCTTCTTCTTTGGCTGGATTTCGGCATAAACTCACTCAGTTTTTGGTTAATTTTCATATTATTATGTTTTTGTTATTGATAATGCAAATCATATCTGATACATGCTGTTTTAACAACTTTTATTAATAATGATTATTATTAACATATTTAATATAGACCGTCTAAAACCAAATTGAGGAAGTAATATGACTAACAAATTTCTTAAGGCTACTGTATCCACTGTAGTTTTATCTCTTGCCTTTTCAGCCTCCGGCGCCTTCGCTCAGGAGATGCCCAGCAAGGAAGAAATGTGGCAGATGATACTGAAACAAAACGAACAAATCAAAAGGCTTGAAGCGATTGTTGGCATCACCAGCAAAAAAGTTGATAAGACGGCTGTAATAGTAGCTGAAAATCAGGAAAAAATCGAAGCAACCGGTGATGTGCTTGATCAAGTTGCCAGCACTGGCGGCGCTGGTAGCCAAAGTGCAACCGCAGTCGGTGGTTATGCGGAGCTGCATTATAATGGCGGCAGGGCAGATCAGATTGACCTGCATCGTTTCGTGGTTTTTCTCAGCCACGAATTCAACGAAAAAATCCGTTTCTTCAGTGAATTTGAAGTCGAACATTCCATTGCGGGCGAAGGCAAAGTTGGTGAAGTTGAAATCGAACAGGCCTTTGTCGAATATGACCTGAATGAAAACAACAAAATCAGCATGGGTCTGCAACTGATCCCGGTGGGTATCCTCAATGAAACCCATGAACCACCCACATTCTACGGAGTTGAGCGCAATAATGTTGAGAAGAACATCATCCCCTCCACATGGTGGGAAGCGGGTATCAAGCTAAGCGGCGACCTCAATGAAAGCTTTAGCTATGACCTTATGATGCATTCCGGTCTGGATACCACAGGCAAGGGCTATAAAATCCGCAGTGGCCGCAAAAAAGTCGGTAAAGCGCCTTGGAAAAACACCGCCTTTACCGCACGGGCAAGCTGGCATGGCATCCCCGGCGTAGAAGTGGGCGCCACCTTCCAGTATCAGGATGACATCACCCAAAGCAGCGCCGCCGATGAAAATGCCTCTGCTACCCTGTTTGAAATTCATACCAACATCAATCGCGCCGTCAGCCAAAATGGCACCATCAGTTTCCGCGCCCTCTATGCCCAGTGGAATGTTAATGCCGATGCGGCTGAACTTCTTGGCCGTGACACACAGCGGGGCTGGTATATTGAACCATCATACAAGATTGCCCTTAATAACGAACATAGCGTTGGGTTCTTTGCCCGCTACAGTGTATGGGATAACGAAGCCGGAGATAATATCGACAGCGTTTCCAAACAGACCAACATTGGCCTCAACTACTGGCCCCATGAACATGTTGTTCTGAAACTGGATTACCAGATCGATAATTTTGCGAACGCATCCAAGGAAGATAATAGGATCAATCTTGGCGTTGGGCTTCAGTTCTAAAAAAATTAAGGTTATAAAGAATAATGCATAGGCTATTATTCATATTTTTATCACTATTGGTGCTCTCCCCGCCCCTTCTATGGGCCAAAGCACCAATAGAAGAAAATTATCTGAAAGTGGAAGATTACATTTCCGCAGCCCTTGCTACAAAGCCTGAAAAGCCGAAAGTCATATGGATAACAAAGGGTATCAAAGACGATATAAGGGCGATATTGCGCAAGAAGGTTTTCCCGCTGCGTTATCGCTACTATCGCCATAACAACCGTACCGTATGGATATTGAACGTGGTGGGCAGAACCATGCCCATCACCGCAGGCATCACCATTGAGGGGGGCAGGATCATTGATCTGACCGTCCTGACCTACCGGGAAAGCAGAGGTTCAGAAATCCGCTTTCCCGCCTACAGCAATCAGTTTAACGATGTTGAACTAAATGATAAACTACGCCTGTCCAAACCCATTAACGGCATATCAGGGGCGACTATGTCAACAAACGCCATGAAGAAAGCCAGCCGTCTGGCCTTATATCTACATAACAAAGTTCTGGAAAAAGATGCCGAACCAACAAAAAAATAATACGCAACCAAACAGCAGCAATATCTCCCAGAAAAGCCTTCGCCGCTGGCATCGGTGGGTGGGTTATAGCTCATTATTTTTTGTGATGATCCTAAGTCTCACGGGATTGATTCTGAACCGTAGCGAATATCTGAACCTCAATCAGATAATTGTGCAGAACGAATTTATCGCTTCCCTCTATGGCCAGTCGCCTAGCGAGCCGCCCATACATTTTAAAACGAATGATCACTTGCTGAGCTGGTTAGAGGGGCGTGTGTATCTGGACGGAAAACTCTTTGCCCGTAATACCGACCGCCTTACGGGTGGGGCCATTTTGGGTGACCTGATCGTCATCAGCGCAAAAAACAGCCTTTCCCTTTATATGATTGATGGCTCCCTTATGGAAAAGCTGGACAGCTCTTCCCTGCCCGGACAAATTACTGCATTAGGCCAATCACCAGCGGGGCAGATTATTATCGAAACACCAGATGGCAGCTTTATTGCGGATAATGATTTCATTTCCTGGGAAAAGACATCGGATAAACTAACCCCCTCACCCGACCTCGCATATCTCGCCACGGAACAGGTCACTCAAGACATAATGCAGGATTTTAAGGGACAGGGCGTTACCTTGTCCCGGGTAATACTTGACCTTCATTCCGGCAATATTATGGGGTCATACGGTTCTTATATTATGGACTTGGCGGCATTAAGCCTTATATTCTTGGGCATTACTGGTTTTATGAAGCGCAAGAAAAGCGATAAAGACAGGCGCAGAAAAAAATAATTAAGGGGTCCCTGTGACATTATTACAAATTATCGTACTCGCCATTGTTCAGGGCATTACTGAGTTCCTGCCCATAAGTTCATCGGGCCACCTTATACTTGTGCCCGAATTAACCAACTGGCCGGATCAGGGGCTATTGATGGATGTTGGGGTTCATGTAGGAACATTGATGGCTGTAATTCTGTATTTTCGCGCCGATGTCATGCGGATGATCATGGCTTTCTGGCATATGGTCACCATGAGACAAGATGCAAACACCCAAGACAAGCGGTTAATGATCGCATTGATCCTTTCAACCATTCCCATCATTGCCATTGGCTGGCTGGTATCTAAAATGGGTTGGAATGATACTTGGCGCACTTTGGAAATCATTGGCTGGACCAGCATTATCTTTGGAGTTTTGCTCTACACTCTGGACATAAAATCTCCGGTTACAAAGAAAATATCCAACCTGCGCTATGGGCAGGCCATCCTGATGGGCTTTGCACAGGTTCTGGCCATCATTCCCGGTGTGAGTCGATCCGGCATTACAATGACCGTAGCACGGGGTCTGGGCTTCAGCCGTACAGAAGCCGCGCGTTTTTCCATGCTCATGTCCATCCCAACCATCCTCGCAGCAGGAACAATAGAAGGCCTGAAATTGCTGAAAAGTGGCGATATGGGGCTGGGCGCGGATATATTTCTGGGCGCGGGGCTGTCTTTCATCACGGCCCTTCTGGCGATTGCGGGGCTGATGAAATGGCTTCAGAAATCCAGCATGACTCCCTTTGTCATATATCGGGTTATTCTGGGGCTGGGATTGCTTGGTCTGGTCTACGGCCAATAATGTTAACGAAAAATAGCCAATTCCACGGGCAGTAGCATCATCACTTTATTATGATATTTTCACTATTTATAGCCTCCAGAATAAAGAAAAAAACATTATAAGTTTTTTTTCACTTTCCCTTAAATAATCTTTGGGATAAAAGACAAGTAATGTTTACGAAATAAATATCAGGTGGAAAACATGACGGCCCGTATATATTGCCCAACCAAAAATGCCATGCAGTCTGGCATGAAAAATACCTGCAATTGGATTTTGGAATATATAGCGGAAAAAGGCAAAAACCTTGACCCCCTGATGGGCTGGACTGGTTCATCGGATATGAACGGTCAAATCAGTCTGAAGTTTGTCTCAAAGGATGATGCGGTCTCCTATGCCAAACGCAACGGCATTACCTATGAGATAACTGAACCTAAGGCAAGAAAAGTAAGAATAAGAGCCTATGCTGACGTATTTGCCTATCGCGGCTAATTCACAGTAATTATATCATGTGCGCCCGTAGCTCAGCTGGATAGAGCAACGGACTTCTAATCCG
>JAGLJX010000083.1 GCA_023142175.1 Emcibacter sp. | reverse complement strand
AAGGATTAAATGAATGAACAGGGATGCAGGTGAGTATCTTGTTGAATTCATTCAGGTTGGCTCATCTGTAAAGGTGTCTGCCATTGATCCTGTTTCTGGTCGTGAAGTATCTATTGTTGGTCCGGCATCGGCGAGCCGTGATCAGTTGTCACGGGTTGCGGTTAATAAACTGAAATATGTCCTTGCCAAAGAAAAATCATAAGCAATCAATATTTACGCAGAAATTTTATTTTTCCCATACATATGGTAGGAAAACGTCTGGGCTTATGATATTAGAGTCTTTCCGGTTTTATATTATACAGGGCGTTTGAAAAGGGTATGGATAATGTCTAGAGAAATCATTGCGTTGGCGGGCGATCACGGCGGGTATGACCTGAAAGTGGTCCTAAAGTCTTTCCTTCTGGAAAATGACTATGAGGTTCTTGACCTTGGTTGTGACGGGTCAGCATCAGTTGATTACCCAGATTTTGCTCATGAGTTAGCCGAAGCGATAAAAGAAAACAAAGCAACACGCGGTGTACTTGTATGCGGTTCAGGAATTGGCATCAGCATTGCCGCCAACCGACATGTTCATATTCGGGCCGCGCTTGTTCATGACAGATTAACCGCAGAATTAAGTCGCCAGCATAATAATGCCAATGTCATTGTTATGGGGGGGCGGACAATTGGCCCGGATGTGGCCAAGGACTGCCTTAGCGCGTTTTTAAATACAGAATTTGAAGGGGGAAGGCATCAACGTCGTATCGACAAGATGTCCTGATTTTTACTGAGTAGATATATTGATTTTAGGATTTATTTAATATGACTTCATCCACAGACTTGAATAATTTTTTTAACGCCTCCTTAAGTGATAGCGATCCTGACGTGTTGGAGAGTATCACGCTGGAAACAGGTCGGCAGCAGGAACATATTGAGCTGATAGCCTCTGAAAATATCGTCAGCCGTGCTGTACTTGAGGCACAGGGTTCCATATTGACTAACAAATATGCTGAAGGTTATCCGGGACGTCGTTATTACGGTGGTTGTGAATTTGTGGATATCGCCGAAAGTCTTGCTATTGAACGTGCTAAAAAGCTTTTTGGTGCTGCCTATGTCAATGTCCAGCCCCATTCCGGCGCACAGGCCAATGGCGCAGTTAATCTGGCCCTTGTGCAGCCGGGTGATACCATTCTTGGTATGTCACTTGCTGCTGGTGGGCATTTGACCCACGGTGCACCGCCCGCACAATCGGGAAAATGGTTTAATGCTGTGCAATATGGTGTAAGCCGTGAAGACGCAATGGTAGATTTCGATGAAGTGGAACGTCTTGCCAGAGAACATAAGCCAAAAATGATCATTGCAGGCGGTTCTGCTTATCCGCGGGTTATTGATTTCAAAAGATTCCGGCAAATTGCCGATGAAGTAGGGGCTTATTTCTGGGTTGATATGGCGCATTTCGCCGGACTTGTTGCAGGCGGCGCGCATCCTAATCCGCTTGAGCATGCCCATGTGGTGACCACAACAACCCATAAGACATTGCGCGGCCCACGTGGCGGCATGATCCTGACCAATGATCTTGATTTGGGCAAGAAGTTCAACTCAGCAGTCTTCCCCGGCCTACAGGGCGGCCCCTTAATGCATGTGATTGCCGCCAAGGCCGTGGCTTTTGGTGAGGCTTTGCGGCCAGAATTTAAGGATTATGCCCATAAAGTCATCGAAAATGCCCGTGCGCTGGCTAATCGCCTTGTTGAGGGTGGTTGTGACATCGTATCTGGTGGCACGGACACGCATTTGATGTTGGTTGACCTGCGGCCCTTGGGGCTAACGGGTCGGGATGCTGATAATTCACTGGGCCGGGCCAATATCACCTGTAACAAGAACGGTATTCCTTTTGATCCCGAAAAACCAATGGTGACATCCGGTATTCGTCTGGGGTCACCAGCGGGAACCACGCGCGGCTTTGGTGTGAAAGAATTTGAAATGGTCGGCGATTATATCATTGAAATTCTCAATGGCCTTCAGGCTAACCCCAATGATAACAGCGCGGTAGAAGCGTCTGTACGGAAAAAAGTCGTTGCCCTGTGCAAAGATTTTCCAATTTACTAAGGATATAATAAATGCGCTGCCCATTTTGTGGAAATGATGATACTCAGGTAAAAGACAGCCGCCCCACAGAGGATAATTCTGCCATCCGGCGACGGCGGTCCTGTAATGGTTGCGGGGCGCGGTTTACCACTTTTGAGCGGGTACAGCTCCGTGAATTGACGGTCTCCAAAAAAAGCGGCAAGAAAGTTCCTTTCGAGCGGGAAAAACTGGAGCGTTCGGTTAATCTTGCCCTGCGTAAACGCCCCATAGAGGAAAATCGTATAGAGCTATTGATCAATGGTATCGTGCGGCAACTGGAAAGCCTTGGCGAGTCAGAGGTCAAGACGGAGCATATTGGCAAGCTGATCATGGAAGGCCTGCATACTATGGATAAAGTGGCTTATGTGCGTTACGCCTCTGTTTACAAGGATTTTCGGGAAGCGGGAGATTTCGAAAAATTTGTCGGGCAGATTGACGACCCTACAGCTTCGTAGTCGGAATTTTGAAAACTGATATTCAACATATGGAAATGGCACTGGGGCTGGCCCGTCGCGGCAATGGCTCCACATGGCCTAATCCGTCCGTCGGTTGTGTGATCGTTAACAAAGATGGTCATATCATCGGGCTGGGTCATACGGGCATGGGTGGTCGTCCCCACGGGGAAATTATCGCCCTGTCCATGGCGGGAAAAGCTGCGGAAGGGGCCACCGTTTATGTTACGCTGGAGCCTTGCGCCCATCATGGGCAAACCCCGCCTTGTGCAATAAGTCTGGTCAAGGCGGGTGTTGCGCGGGTGGTAGTTGCTACTGGCGACCCTGACGGACGTGTTTCTGGTAAGGGTTTGGAAATACTGAGAAATTCCGGAATTCAAGTCGACTTTGGTGTCTGTCAAACAGAAGCAAATCACGTAAATCAGGGTTTCTTCCAAAGGATTTCTGAAAATAGACCGATGGTCACAATGAAACTTGCCACATCGCAGGATGGCATGATTGCGAAGGATTCCGGTGATACCATATGGATAACAGGGCCAGAGTCCCGACAAAGGGGACATTTGCTGAGGGCCAGTCATGACGCGATACTTGTTGGTATTGGCACTGTTTTGGCTGATAACCCGTCTCTGGATTGTCGGTTGCCGGGTCTTGAACACCTATCTCCCGTGCGGATTGTCGTCGATAGTTATTTAAGAATCCCGTTGGACTGCAATCTGGTTGAAACAGCAAAAAAAATTCCCACATGGGTTATAACAACGGTTAGTGACGGTGAAAAATACGAAACCCTTAAGCGTATGGGGGTGAAGCTTATTTGCTGTGATGCAAGCCCGCAAAACCGGGTTGATTTGCCAAAGATGATGGCTCTTCTGGCTACAGAAGGCATTACAAGGGTATTATCCGAGGGTGGAGCAGAAGTTAATGCTTCCCTGATCACGGCAAGTCTGGTAGACCGACTGTATTGGTTCAGGTCACCGGATGTTATTGGTGAAGGGCTTGGCGCTCTCGCATCCGTCGGATTAAATGAGTTGCTTGAAAGGCCAAATATTAACCTGATCCGATCGGGACACACGGGAAAAGATATTTGGCAGGAATTTGAAATAGGTCATTAGAATGTTTACCGGAATTATTACAGATGTCGGCTCTATCAGAAGCCTTGTTCATAAAGGCGATACTCACATCAGGCTCAATACAGCCTTTGACACGGACACTATTGATATTGGCGCATCCATTGCCTGTTCCGGTGTCTGTCTGACGGTGGTTGATAAGGGCAGTGACTGGTTTTCTGTTGATGCCTCCGCTGAAACCCTGTCCTGCACTAATCTTGGCAGTTGGGCAGAAGGCACGCGGGTCAATCTTGAAAGAGCCTTGAAAGTCGGTGAAGAACTAGGCGGTCATATTGTCACAGGCCATGTTGATGGTATAGGTGAAGTTTTATCAATAACACCATCAGGTCAAAGCATAATTTTACAATTTGCAGTGCCGGATAATCTTAAAAAATACATTGCTGAAAAAGGGTCTGTGACCATTAATGGTGTCTCGCTGACGGTCAATGAGGTGGTTGACCATACGCAGAAACAGACCATTTTTGAGATTAATATCATTCCCCATACGCAGGAAAAAACCACTTTTTCCGATGCAAAGGTGGGTGATAAGGTCAATCTAGAAATTGATGTATTGGCCCGCTATGTGGCAAGAATGAATGAATTTAACTAAGAAGATCAAATATTATGTCTAATAGTTTTCTATCCCCCATTGAAGATGTTCTGGAAGATGCCAAAAATGGCCGTATGTTTATACTGGTCGATGATGAAGACCGGGAAAATGAGGGCGACCTGATTATCCCGGCTCAGATGGCGACACCGGACGCGGTTAATTTTATGGCTAAATATGGCCGTGGCCTGATTTGCCTGACGGTTGACCGGAAAAGGGCTGAGATTTTGGGATTGCCCCCCATGAGCCTCAACAATCAGGCCCGTAATAATACCGCCTTTACAGTTTCTATTGAGGCTAAAGAAGGCATTACCACGGGCATTTCCGCAGCGGACAGGGCGCATACCATTGCTGTGGCGACAAATCCGGCGATGAGCGCCAATGATATTGTCTCACCGGGCCATGTCTTTCCTATTGTGGCAAAAGACGGGGGGGTGCTGGTTCGCGCCGGTCATACGGAAGCCGCCGTTGATATTGCGCGCATGGCAGGGCTTACCCCTGCGGGCGTGATTTGCGAGATTATGAATGATGATGGTACAATGGCCCGTCTGCCAGACCTTGTCAAATTTGCTAAAAAACATGATTTGAAGCTGGCCACCATTGCCGACCTGATTGCCTATCGCCGCAAGGTTGATACGCTTGTGGAATGTATTGAGGAAACGGTGGTTGATTCAGAATATGGTGGTGAATTCAAGCTACGGGTTTATGAGGTAAAGGATGATCAGACACAGCATTTCGCACTGGTGAAGGGTACACCCAAAAAAGACGAGCCGGTTTTGGTTCGTATGCATCCCTTTAATATGTATGACGATTTGCTGAGCGCCAAAGGTAGCCGCCGCAGCCAGTTACATCGGGCCATGGAAGAAATTGGCAATGAAGGGTGCGGGGTATTGGTTTACCTCCGTGAAACCTCAAAGACCATTATTACCGACAGTATAGGCCGAAGGTCAGGCACAAAAAAAACCTCGAAAGATACTTTCCTTAGAAATTATGGCATAGGGGCCCAGATCCTTGTTGATCTCGGGGTATCACATTTGATTTTGCTGTCCAATACTGAACAGCATGTGGTTGGCATTGATGGCTATGGCCTTAATATTGTTGAGCAGCGTAAATTTGATGACAGCATGGAAATTGGCCTGAAAAAGAAAGTTTGAGTATGCATCTGCTAATTGTTGAATCTCCTTATTATGAACATATCACCAATGAGTTGATCAAAGGTGCTGTCGCTGCGTTAGAAAAGGCGGGTGCTACTTATGATCTCATAGACGTACCCGGCGCATTTGAAATTCCCGCAGCCATTCGTTTTGCAGCGGATAGTTCCGAGGTCAGTTATGACGGTTATATTGCACTCGGCTGTGTCATCAGGGGTGAAACGTCCCATTATGATTATGTTTGCGGCGAAAGTGCCCGTGGACTACAGGAATTGGCAATCAAGGATAGACTTGCCATAGGTTACGGTGTATTGACCGTGGAGAATCAAGATCAGGCATGGGCAAGGGCTGACGTGACCGCAGGTAACAAGGGCGGTTATGTAGCTGAAACCGCGCTCAGAATGATCGAACTGAAACAAAAATTTGGACTAATTTCCTCATGACTGAAAAGGCCGAAAGCACATCATCAAAGGGTGGCGCCAGAAGTGCATCCAGACTGGCCGCCGTGCAGGCGCTTTACCAGATGGAAATGAATGATGAGCATGCTCATAATATCGTTGATGAATTTATTGATCACCGACTTGGCGCGGTCATTGAAGGTGATCATTATACCGACGCGGATGTGGCCTTTTTTGCTAATCTTGTCAAGGGTGTCGAGGAGCGGGCCAAGGAAATAGACGACCATGTTTCCGGGTCATTGGCGGATAATTGGACTTTGACTAGAATTGAACCTGTGGCTCGTGCTATACTACGCGCGGGTACCTATGAATTGATCGGGCGGCCCGATGTACCAACATCTGTTGTAATCAACGAATATGTTGATGTAGCCAAAGCTTTTTTTGATGATAGCAAACCGGGTTTTATCAATGGTGTGCTTGATAAGTTGGCAAAGATTATCCGTAAATAACTTAAATCAAGGAGAAGTAATATGAGTTCAGGTGAATTCGATCTCATCTCCAGATATTTTGCACCTTTGGCGTCCAAGGAACAGCCAGCCTATGGCCTGACCGATGATGCGGCAGTCTTTAGCCCACCGGCGGGGACTGACTTGATATTTACCAAGGATGCACTGGTCGCAGACCTTCATTTTTTCGCTGATGATCCTGCGGACCTTATTGCCCGTAAGGCCTTAAGGGTCAACCTTTCCGATCTGGCCGCCATGGGCGCGGAGCCTCTAGGGTATTTACTGGCCATTTCCTTGCCAAGAAATATGAAAGATATTGATCAATGGATTGCTGAGTTCGCGCGGGGACTTAAGATTGATCAGGAAGAATTTGGTTGGTCTTTATTTGGTGGCGATACGGTTGCAACGCATTGGCCGTTAACTATTTCTGTAACCGCTATCGGTTCCGTAAAGCGCGGAGAAGCCCTACGCAGAGACGGGGCGCAAGAGGGTGATGACATATATGTATCCGGTGTTTTAGGAGATTCCGCGCTTGGTTTTAAATGCCTGACTGGTTATATCACACCAAAAAATGATGCCCTGATTGAAAGTTACCTTTTGCCACAGCCCAGAATTACTCTGGGGCAGAAGCTCAAGGGTATTGCCACTGCCGTTATGGATATTTCTGACGGGTTGTCCGGTGATATTCAGCATATATGCGCGTTATCGGGACTGGGGGCTAAGATTGAAGAAGACCTCATTCCCCTTTCCGGTGTGGTTCGTAAGGTTTTGGAAAGTTTCCCCCTGTATAAAGAACTTGTATGGACGGGGGGTGATGATTATGAACTTCTTTTTACCGCGCCGGCCCATGCTGCAGGAGACATAAAAGAATTGGCGAAAAGTCTAGATCTTCCTCTGACCAGAATAGGTTGTATGACGAATGAAAAGGCAATCGTAATTCAGGATAAAAATGGGGAAAATCAACTGGGTGACAAACGTGGTTATAGACATTTTTGATTAAGGGTACAGGGTAATATATGGCTGACGGGGAAGTAGAAAAAGAAATAGAAACAGAAGAAGAAGCACCAAAATCGGGCAGCAAAAAACTTTTGATAATTGGGTTGATAGTGGGTTTGTTGCTTGGTGCGGGTGGCGGTTTTGGGGCCTTTATGATGTTGGGCGGTGGCGATGAGGAAATTCATGATGAAGAAGATCCGCTTGAGGAGGAATTTGTCGTTGAGGAAGAACCTAAAACGGATCCTTTCTTTGTAAAGATAGAGCGCATGACGCTTCCTCTTATTTATAATAAACGTAGCTTGGGTAATGTGATGATCGATTTTTCCATGGAAGTGGATGGGAACGAAAATAAAATGATCGTTATTAATAATTTACCTGAAATTCGTGATGCCATGTTGCGCCATTTCAGCTATACGCCAATAGGCAAGGACGGTAGTCCGCGCAGCGTGGATTATCTTCGGTTGAAAAAAACTTTAATGGATATCAGCAACAAAGTCCTTCATGACCCATTAGTACTTCGGGTCATGGTTGTTCAGGCGCGAATATTTTAGGGAAATTAGTTTCCAGGCTGGACATTAGACGGGCCACCGGCGCCGAATCTTCCGATATTTCCGAAGAGTTCCTGAATGAAACTTAATTCACGGCCATGGGTCTGTGTTGTTTTACCTACCGGTTCAATATTATTGCGGTCATCAAGTGTGAAGTGGTCAACAGCTGTGACATAACCATCGCTGTCAAAACGGATGGCAATGATATTTAATTCCGTAATGTTTTCCTTGAAAAAGGCCAGACTTTCCGATTTTTTGGAATAATAATACCAGTTATCATTGTCAAAAGTAGCTACGGAAGATGGGCTGCCCAACATTTCCTGCACTGAATCACGGGAATCCACTTCTGCTCTAATGGAACTTACCATTTTCTCATCGACCTTATATCCTCTGATAAATTTCCGCGAGGTACAGGCTCCCAGAGCCATAACTGCCATGATTATGATAATGATCGTTTTTGTAGTGCTTTTCATAAGGTAATTATGCCCGTTTATACTAAAATATGCCCAGTTTTAATTGCAGTATGCGCCGCGGCATGATACCAAACGCAAAACGTAGCACAAAATGGCACCTGTCAACCTGCTAGTCAATGTTTTTAAATAGGGATATGATCATTATATGGTGTTTTTAAGGCGAAATAAAAAAAATAAAGATGCAGCCTATGCCCTTTTTACTGAAATTGTGGCCCAGTCACGTATGCCGCACTTTTATTCAGACTGGGGCATTGCTGATACTCTTGATGGCCGCTTTGACCTTATCATTCTCCATGTGAGCCTTGTGGTCAGACGGTTTGAGAAGGATGACGACAACAAACAGATGGCCTTATTAATCCGGCATTTACGGGAAGTATTGTTTGAAAATATGGATATGTCTTTGCGTGAGATTGGGGTCGGGGATATGAGTATTGGTAAGAAGGTCAAGGTTATGGCCGAAGCTTACTATGGACGGGCGGCAGCCTATGCCAAAGCAATTCAGTCGGATGATATAAGGACAAGTCTTAAATCAGCACTGATTAGAAATATTTATAGGGAACAGCCCCCGGAGGATGCCACATTGGATGATTTGATGTCCTATGTTATGGCTCAGATAAAATGCCTTGATGCGCAAAAAAATGATGATTTTTTGCAGGCTAAAATAACTTTTGAAAAAGCAAATTAATGACCCAAGATGATGAAATTCCAGAATTACCCGTAGAATTTTCGCGGCCTGTTGATGTAACCAGCTTCGGATCAAAGGGCCGGCATTTTAAATTTCAGGCAACACAAGGGGAAAGAGATGCCCTTGCAAGGCGCTATTGTGTTTTGAATGTGAATGATCTGTCTGTTGACTGTAAGATTACACCCTCTAGAAAGGGATCTTTTAAGCTAGGGGCGACATTTAACGCCAACGTTACCCAGTCATGTGGTATTTCTCTTGAGCCTGTGAAAGAAAAAATTTCAGGCAAATTCACACTGACCCTGCAACAGTCTACACAGCAGAGACGCAAAGAAACGGCTGAAATTGAGTTTGCCGCGGATGAAGAAGATACTGAGTTTATGTGCTCAAATTTTATTGATGTTGGCGAGATGGCAGCACAGCATTTGTCGCTTGAAATTAATCCTTATCCCCGAAAACAGGATAGCACCGGCGAGGAACTGGGACAAAAAATTATTAAAGAGAAAGATGTGGTTCTGGAAGTAGAAAAGAAGAATCCTTTTGCGGTGTTGAAAAGTTTAAAACATAAGACTTGAAGATAGTGTATTATCAAGTATTGTCACCAATGACTTAAATTAATTTATATAATAAATCAGATAGAAGAGTTACCTTGAAGCGTAAAAATATATTTTCTCTGGATGCCATGGGCGGTGACGTTGGCCCTAAAGTTGTTATAGAAGGGGCTAGCATCGCCCGCGAGAGACTTCCGGATGCCAAATTTTTAATATTTGGTGATGAAGCTCAAATTGCGCCACTGGTGACTAAATACCCGCTTCTGAAAGAAAGTTGCGAGATCCGTCATACCGATAAAATCGTAACCTCGGAAGATAAACCGGGACAGGCTTTGCGCCGGGGACGTCAGTCAAGTATGGGACTTGCTATTCAGGCGGTGAAAGATGGTGATGCCGGCGCCGCAGTTTCTGCGGGAAATACTGGTGCGTTAATGGCTATGGCCAAATTTATGTTACGTACGATGCCGGGTATTGACAGACCGGCTCTGGCTTCATTATTGCCCACATCCTGTGGTGAAAGCATTATGCTTGACCTTGGGGCTAATGTGGAATGTAGCGATAAAAACCTTATTCAGTTCGCCATTATGGGCGCGGCCTTTGCCCGGACGGTTCTGGGGCTTGCCAATCCTTCTGTGGCCCTGCTTAATGTGGGCGTTGAAGAATTGAAGGGTAATGAGACTATCAAGAATGCGGACCGGATGCTGCGGGATACCAATCTGCCAATGGATTATATTGGGTTTACCGAGGGACACGGCCTTGCTAATGGCGATGTTGATGTGGTTGTCACCGATGGCTTTACCGGAAATGTGGCGCTGAAGACAGCCGAAGGCACGGCGCGTATGATTGCCGGAATGCTGAAAGCGGCTTTATCGGATTCTATGATGTCAAAAATCGGTTATCTGTTTGCCAAACCCGCCTTGATGGGCCTAAAGGATCATCTGGACCCTAATAATCATAATGGCGCAGTATTTATGGGTCTTAATGGCCTCGTTATTAAAAGCCATGGCGGAGCTTCCGCAGCAGGGTTTGCCAGTGCCATCGGTGTTGCTGCTGATATGGCCTCAAACGACCTTGCCGGAAAAATTAGCAAAGATCTTAAGCGGTTTGAAAGAAATGAAGATGACGTAATCGAGGAAAAGGCTGAATGACCAGTTTTCGCTCTGTTGTTTCCGGTTGTGGCTCGTATCTTCCTGAAAAAATAATTACTAACAAACAAATGGAAGATCTGGTCGATACTACTGATGAGTGGATCATCGAACGTACCGGAATAAAACAAAGACATATCGCCGCAGAAGGTGAATTAACATCTGATTTGGCAATCAAGGCTGCGCAAAGAGCTTTGGCGGCGGCATCTCTTACAGCAAATGATATTGATCTGATTATTTTGGCGACCTCAACGCCGGATCAGACATTCCCGGCCACCGCGACCCGTGTTCAGGCCGCACTCGGCATGGAAAAGGGTGCTGCATTTGACGTGCAGGCCGTATGTTCAGGCTTTATTTATGCGATGGCGACAGCGGATAATTTTATCCGTGCAGGACAGGTCAAACACGCACTTGTGATTGGTGCCGAAACTTTTTCCCGCATATTGGATTGGGAAGATCGGACGACCTGTGTGTTGTTTGGAGATGGTGCGGGAGCCGTGGTGCTTTCTGCGGGTCCCAATACTAATACTAATAAAGATCAGGGTATCCTGTCTTCTCATCTTCATTCTGATGGTCGTTATAATGAGTTGCTTTATGTAGACGGCGGGGTGTCTTCTACACAATCCACCGGATATTTGCGTATGCGGGGCAAGGAAGTCTTCCGCCATGCGGTCACCAATCTGGCTAGTGTGGTAAAAGAAGCTTTGGAATTTAATGATATGACCGCCGATGATGTGGATATGGTGATCCCCCATCAGGCCAATAAGCGCATATTGGACGCTACCATACGCAAGTTAAAAATAGACCCGGATAAAGTCGCGGTCACGGTTCATAAACATGCCAATACATCGGCGGCTTCAATCCCGCTTGCGCTGGATGAAATGATCAAGGAAGACCGAATCGCTCGTGGCGATATTGTTGTTCTGGAGGCCATGGGTGGCGGATTTACCTGGGGTTCCTGCTTAATCCGGTGGTAAAACACGGCAATTTTAAATAATAATTGCCTTTTATTACAAAAAATCACGTTACCCTGTATCTTAGCAATAGTTTGCATCCCTTTGATATTGACTGATAATTCTG
>JAGLJX010000082.1 GCA_023142175.1 Emcibacter sp. | reverse complement strand
CACCGGTAAAACATTCCGAATGAATACGGGTGAGTACGGGGTCATGGCGGTTAGGATCACCAATAATCAGGGCAAAATGCTCCGTCCCGCCATCATCAGGGCGAAAAGCCACTAATGTGGTTTTTTCGGCTCCTGCAAGGGGAACCTTGGCGGAAGTGACCTTGCGCAAGCCCGCCGCATCATTATGGTCAAAATTCAAAACATCTTGGGCTGAAACGGATAACAACTCTCTCGTCCCGCTATCGTCTGGCAGAAATGTGGAAAACAGGGCCGCAGGAAGCAGCTTGGCAATTTTGCATATTTTCAATCCGGCCTCATGGACAGCTTTGGCCCCAAAGTCCGCCACCTGAAAAGGGCCAAGCATAGGCCGCATCAGATCATCCGCCGGATCGGCCATAGATCCTATCACCGTACTGTCCATATATTTGGACATTTTTATCAGGGCCACATTACCGGACCGGGGCAATATATGAAGCACATTAGCCCTATTATAAGTCAGTCCCACTACTGGTTCACCGCCGGAGAGCGCGCGAAACCGTTCAATCCATAAATCAGTTAGCAACTCTGCCGATTGCACCAGAATACTGAACTTATCATCACGGATCACAACCGCCAGCCCACGCCGCAGATCTGAAGCCGCCCGCTCCACGGTCACAATTTTGTGATCGAGCAGGCTTTTATCATCCCTGTCTATTGTAGTGGGCGGCACTATCGCCATATTCTATTCCATTAGGTCGTCAACAAATATATGTTATATTGGCATATATAAAGTGGCGCAGCAAAAAATGACAGGATTAAGTCTTGGATCATAGTTATAATATTTTACTGGTGGATGATGATGAAGAGCTTCGCGCCACACTTGCAGAGCAGCTTGCCTTCCACGAAGAATTCACAACAATGGCTGCGGGCACGGGTATGGATGGCCTGAATGCAGCCAAAGAGGGCAAGTTTGATCTTATTATACTTGATGTGGGTTTGCCGGATCTGGATGGGCGGGAAGTTTGTCGCATGATGCGTAAAGCTAACATCAAAATTCCCATTATCATGCTGACCGCCAATGACAGTGACAGCGACACAATTCTTGGGCTTGATGCCGGCGCCAATGACTATGTAACCAAACCCTTTAAGTTTGGCATTCTTCTGGCCCGGGTTCGCGCCCAGCTACGCCAGCATGCCATTAGCGAGGATGCCTCTTTTATCATCGGCCCCTATTATTTTAAGCCGGGGGATAAAACCCTGACCAATCGCAATACAGAAGAGCTGATCCGGCTGACCGAAAAAGAAACCGCCATCCTGAAATATCTCAAACGCTCAGATGGCAGTCCCATTAGCCGGGATGTTCTGCTGGATGAAGTCTGGGGCTATAATGCCGGGGTGACAACCCATACTCTGGAGACACATATTTACCGTCTGCGTCAGAAAATCGAACCCAACCCCGCCGCCGCCACTATCCTGATTACCGAAGCCGGTGGTTATCGTTTGGGGAAATAAATTCTGGACTCATCACTATGTCTGAGCTATCAAGCCAACCATGAGCTTTGAGATATGTTTTACCCGCCGATACTGCATGAGCCATCGTCTGTTCAATATCAGGAACAGCCGGTGTTTCGTTCCCCATGGCCATAACGAATATGTCAAAGTCTATTTGGTTTCCACAGGCCATGACCTGCTTGACGGGGCGGTGAACATGATGGCACCTTTCGCGGTGCTAAAGAAAGTCTGGCACGAATGGATTGATGATCATGTGGATCATAGCCTTCAGCTTTCAAGCCAGGATCAGATGCTGAATTATTTCAAGGAAACTGAACCGGAAAATCTCAAGCATATAATGATAACGCCGGGCGACCCGACCACGGAAATTCTAGCCGCCTGTTTCATGTCAAAAATCAATGCGAT
>JAGLJX010000081.1 GCA_023142175.1 Emcibacter sp. | reverse complement strand
AAGACAGCTTTGATACCCTATATGAAGAGGGCGGAAAGATGATGTCCGTTGGCCTGCATTGCCGCATTATAGGCAAGCCGGGACGTATTCGTGCCTTGGAGAAGTTTTTGAACTATATCACTGAGAAACCTGATGTCTGGATATGCCGCAGGGTTGATATTGCCCGTCACTGGCATGAACAACACCCTTAAAGGCAGGAAAGCCAATGACAGACACATTAGAGGATTTTATGGAACTTTACGGTGGAATTTACGAACATTCGCCGTGGATCGTAGAAGCGGCTTTTATCCAAGCCCCGTTTGAGAGTGTCGAAAACCTACATGAGCTATTGAAAACAATTGTTAATGCGGCTGATGCTGATTTAAAACTTAAATTGATCTTGGTTCACCCAGATTTAGCCTGTGCGCCGTCCAAAACGTCGGAGTTAACCGCTGCTTCACAGAATGAGCAGAGCGGGGCGGGGTTGAACCAATGCAGTGAACAAGAATATCAGGATTTTCAGGATTTGAACCACCGATACCGGGATAAATTTTCATTTCCCTTTATTGTTGCAGTTAAGGGCTTGCATCGGGCAGAAATTTTGGCCAAATTTAAAGAGCGTATAAATAACGATAAATCACAGGAATTTGAAACAAACCTGAATGAAATTCATAAAATCGCCTATTGGCGGTTGAAGGCACTGGCAGACTGAATATGAAAAGAATAACTAAAAAACCGATCAATCTGGCACAGCCGAGACTTGGGGCTGAAGTATTATATGCCACAGATGATTTTTTTGCACCGAAAGAGAGATTGATACTCCCTTCAAAACCCGTATTCATCGCCGATAAATATGATGATAATGGCAAATGGATGGATGGCTGGGAAAGCCGCCGCAAGCGGGGCGAAGGCTATGATCATTGCATAGTCAGATTGGGAAAAATGGGTGTCATTAACCACATTGATCTGGATACCAGGCACTTTACCGGCAATCACGCACCCGCCGCATCCATCGATGCTTATGTTTCCAGTCAGGATAATTCGGACGAGGTTGAATGGCAGAATATTGTCCCTGTGATCCAGCTAAATGGCGACAGCCACAATATTATTGAAGTTAGTAACGAGCAAGCATGGACCCATCTTCGGCTGAATATTTTTCCAGATGGTGGTGTGGCACGTATGAGGGTCTATGGTAATATTATTATGGACTGGGATGCTCATAACCGGTCAGAGTTGATTGATTTAGCTGCTCTGGAACATGGCGGGCGGCCCATTTATGCCAATGATGAGCATTTTGGTAAGCTGGAAAATATCATAGCGCCGGGCAGGGGTATTAACATGGGCGACGGCTGGGAAACAAGGCGCCGGCGGGAACCGGGCCATGACTGGAGTATACTGAAGCTTGCACACGAGGGTGCCATTGAGGAAATCCTTATCGATACGGCCTTTTTCAAAGGGAACTATCCTGACAGATGCAACCTACAGGCTGCCAACATATCAGAAGCAGATGATCAATTGTTGGTCAGTCAATCGGGGGAATGGGATGTTCTCTTACCAGAACAGAAGTTGCAGATGGATCAGGAACATATTTTTAAAAGTGAAATCAATGATATTGGCCCCATAACCCACATACGTTTGAATATAATACCCGATGGAGGAATAAGCCGGTTACGTCTGTTTGGCAAAATCACATGAGAAAAGTGAGACTAATAAAACCCACCCCCCTTACCGCCAAAGCTTTTGCCCCATATGGTGATGTGATTGAGCTGCGTGGAGAGCAAAAAAATATCAATAATGGAAATACTGTCCGATATCATGATCTGGCCAAACTTGATCTGATTGCCAAGGGCGGAAAGCCATCCATAAATATTTTCAGAAGCACCCCTCTGGCCCGACCTGTAGTGATTCACCAGATGGAAAGACATCCGCTTTCCAGCCAGTTGTTTTTTCCGTTGGGAGATAAGGCATATCTTGTTGTTGTCGCAGAAAAAGGTGACTTTAATCCAAAGAAAATCCGGGCGTTTCTCGCGCAGTCAAACCAGGGGGTGAATTATCACCCCGGTGTATGGCATCATTATAGCCTGGCCCTATATGAAGTTTCAGATTTTTTGGTCGTTGACCGGCTAGGGCCAGATGAAAGTTATGATGATAATTGTGAAGAAATTTTATTGGGAGATGAGGAACAGGTCTGT
>JAGLJX010000080.1 GCA_023142175.1 Emcibacter sp. | reverse complement strand
AAATACTCGATGACCTTGATTTACCAGAAAAATTAACCGACTGCGCTAAAGAGCATGGGGCGGATATCTCTAAAATAATGATTGAGGTTACGGAAACCTCACTGATGTCAAATGTCTCCCGCTATATGGATATACTCGCACGTCTGCGAATGAAAGGATTTAGTCTCGCACTTGATGACTTCGGAACCGGCCATTCCTCGCTGCAGCAACTTGTCCGCGCGCCTTTTTCCGTTCTAAAAATTGACAAAGTATTTGTCAGAAAAATAGACCGGGATAAAGAATGTCTGACTATCGCAGAAATTTCAATTCTTCTGGCTCAAAAACTTGGGTTAAGCGTGGTAGCGGAGGGTATTGAAAACAGAGATATCTGGAATATTCTCTGCGATTTGGGATGTGATAAAGGACAGGGTTTCTGGATGGGCAGGCCAATGCCCGCAGAAGATATTGAAAGCTGGATAACAAACTGGTCTTCCATGTAAGTTGATTTTATTTATCAAAATCAATATGGTTTCACTCTCAAAAGCACCCCATAATTCCGATTTCAGTAACAATTTCAAAATATTAGTTTGATTTTTTTTAATATCTAACCTACAAGAATACATTGAGTTACGTTGATACTCCTTTTTTGAGGATATAAATTAGAATTCTACGCAGTGCCTCCTTGAGGTTTTGAGCCACTTAACATGGTTCTTCCTGTCTGTTTCTAGAGCTTCAATGACCGGACTTATACGAACTCTTGAGCACCCCGCTTTAAACCGGGATATATACAGACTCTACACTAAGGAAGCTTAAAATGGCTACTGGCACAGTTAAATGGTTTAACACAAATAAAGGATATGGCTTTATCGCTCCTGATAATGGCGGCAAAGATGTATTCGTACATATTACAGAACTGGAAAAATCCGGCATCCGTCAACTCGACGATGGACAAAAAATCAGCTACGAAATTTCTGAAAACAGAGGCAAAGAAGCAGCATCCAGCATTCAGCTGATAGATTAAGACTTTTAAAGTCTTTTTAGCTCGCCTCTTCAATTAATTTATTATTGAGACGCCTATTTATAAAACGCGCTGCACGCGATAGTGTAGCGCGTTTTTTTCGTTCCTCTCCAAAATAAAATTACAAAACTATTTATACAACTTAACCTTTTATTAAATAAATCTAATTTACCTTTAGCTAATATTAAATTTAACAAAAGGCTTAACATGACAACTTTATATTCCAATATTGGCGGAGAACCTTCTGTAAATGCCGCCGTTGATTTATTTTACGTCAAAATCTCCAACGAAAACACCCTTGATCCTTTTTTCGGGGATATTGATCAGCCGAAACAGCGGAGTAAGATGAAGAAATTCCTGACACTTCTGATGACGGGTCAGGCCGAACATTCATCCGACTATATGCGCAGATCTCATTCTCATCTTATAGAAAGAGGCTTGGACGACAATCATTTTGATACGGTTGGACAATTGTTAAAAGAAACTCTTGAAGAATTGAATGTGCCAGGAAATTTTATCGCCCAAATTTTAGGGGCTGTTGAGGGTCTGCGCAATCCGGTACTCAATCGGTAGCACTCAATCCAGCAAGGCTTTTACCCCTGCCCTAGGCCTCGATTACTTCCCAGTCATACGTGAGCTTCGTTGCCTTGGCGAGGGTAGCTGATGCAGAACAATATTTATCCATGGATAATGTCACCGCCCGCTCAACAGCCGCGCCTTTCAGGTCTTTGCCGCTAACCACAAAATGCATATGAATATCCGTATAGACCTTAGGCATTTCATCGGCCCGCTTGCCGGAAACCTTGACAACACAATCGGTAATATCCTTACGACCTTTCTTGAGGATCATCACTACATCAATGCTGGCACAGCCCCCGGCTCCCATGAGCAGCAAATCCATCGGACTGTGACCAAGACCAAGGCCACCAGCATCAACACCCGCATCCATTGTGACCGTGTTACCGGACGCCGCCTCGCCGATGAAAGTCATTTTTCCGGCCCATTTTACGGTGACATTCTTTTCCATGATTATTCTTTCAGTTTAGCCTGCGCTGCCGCAAGACCTTCTTTTAACTTTGCCTGCGCTGCCGCTAGGCGGGCAATAGGCACCCGATAAGGCGAGCAGGACACATAATCCAAACCCAAGCGATGACAAAACTCAACGGATGCCGGATCACCGCCATGCTCGCCACAAATGCCGAGCTTAATGTCTGCGCGTGTGGCCCGTCCCCGTTCCACGGCAATTTTTATCAATTCGCCTACACCATCCTGATCTAGGGTGACAAAGGGGTCTTGCTCAAAAATACCCGCATGAATATAATCATCCAGAAAGCTTGCACTATCATCACGACTGATACCAAACGTGGTCTGGGTCAGATCATTGGTGCCAAAGCTGAAAAATTCGGCCTCCTGGGCAATTTCGCCGGCCTGCAATGCAGCGCGGGGCAATTCAATCATGGTGCCGACCATATAATCAAGCGCCGCGCCGGATGCGGCGATGATCTCATCGGCAACATTTGAGACTTTTTCTTTTAAGATCGCCAGTTCCTTGCGACTGCCCACCAAAGGTATCATAATTTCCGGCACGATTGCCTCGCCGCTATCCTTTGATACTTCCATAGCGGCCTCAATAATAGCCCGCGCCTGCATCTCATATATCTCTGGATAAGAAATGCCCAAGCGACAGCCACGATGGCCAAGCATGGGGTTGGTTTCATGGAGCGCATCGGCGCGTATTTTCAATTTGTCAATTGTGCTGCCCATAGCCGCTGCCACGGAAGAAAAATCTTCCTGCTTTTGCGGCAGGAATTCATGGAGTGGCGGGTCAAGCAAGCGCACCGTTACGGGAAACCCGCGCATGATGGTGAACAGCTCAATAAAATCCTGTTTCTGTACTGGCAATAATTTGGCTAACGCAGCTTCGCGTCCCGCCATATCTTCGGCCAGTATCATCTGACGCACATTAACAATGCGGTCCGCATCAAAGAACATATGTTCGGTGCGACACAGCCCGATGCCCTCGGCGCCAAATTCCCGCGCCGTCCTTGCATCCAGAGGCGTTTCCGCATTGGCCCTGATTTTAAGCGCCCGAATTTCATCGGCCCAGCCCATGAGCTTGCTAAAATCACCGCTCAGTTCCGGCTGTATGGTTTCCACCTCACCCGCCATCACCTCACCTGTGGAGCCGTCAATGGTCAGCAGGTCATAATTATTAATCACCCGACCCAGAACATTGATCACCTGTTTTTCCATGTCAATGCGCAACGATCCCGCGCCGGACACACAAGGACGGCCCATGCCACGGGCGACAACTGCCGCGTGTGACGTCATGCCACCACGGCTGGTGAGGATGCCCTCGGCGGCGTGCATACCGTGAATATCTTCGGGGCTGGTTTCCTGTCTGACCAAAATAACCTTCTTGCCCGCCTTGGCCAGTTCCTCGGCCTCATCCGCCGTGAAGACCGCAATGCCGCAGGCCGCACCGGGAGAAGCCGGCAATCCACGGGTCAGAATATCCCGCGATGCATCGGGGTCGAGGGTCGGATGCAAGAGCTGATCAAGGGCCGCAGGTTCCACCCGCATGATGGCCTCTTGCGTGGTGATGATCTTATCTTCGGCCATATCCACCGCAATCTTCAGCGCGGCCTTGGCGGTACGTTTGCCGGATCGGGTCTGCAATATCCACAGCTTGCCTTTTTGCACAGTAAACTCAATATCCTGCATATCCCGATAATGAGCCTCGAGCTTGCGAAAGACATCGGCCAACTCTGCATAAACTACGGGCATGGCTTCTTCCATGGATGGCTTGTCAGACCC
>JAGLJX010000008.1 GCA_023142175.1 Emcibacter sp. | reverse complement strand
AAAACCTGAAAGGGTGTGTCGGCGGATGTTTCCGGCAAGTCAAGTTTTGACAGGTCCAGAAAGAGCAACAGGTCTTTTTCCCGCACATGCTTCATCATAAATGTATGAAAGGGGGCCGTTGTGCGGTCGAAGGCAACCTCTTCGGTGATCTGTTCTGCAATCAGCGGTGCTATGCCGGTGTCATAAGCCTCTTTCATGGTTGGGGCCATGATGAATGATGTCATGAATAATGCCAGACTGATCAAGACCACATTAGGTGGTGTCTGTTGCGTTCCCATGGCACTGCGCAGCAGGGAAAATACGATGACAATTCGAGTGAATGAGGTCACAACAATGATGATGGCCGGGGCCAAGCTCAAGACCGTCATAAGCATTAATAGCTGAACAATTCGACCAGAAAGAGAACCTTCTTCCCCCAAATTCAGGGAGAGCTCCTGTCCAAAGGCGGCCTGACTGGTCAGGATAAGCATAAAACTTGTTAAGGAGGTTGCGAGCAGAGCCAGAGTGACTTTGTTCTTTTTCAGAAAAGACATCATGAATTTTCGACTTTCTCTGTTCTTGCTTTTATATTTTTTTCGATGACAAGATCACGGTCTAATCCCAGCATAATGAGATGTTCCACGTCATCCCGGCGTATGATCATGAGCTTTCGTCTGGCATCTATGGGAAGTATCTCAACGATATTCAGTCTTTTGTCGCGGGTTTTGGTTGAATTTACGGTCACGCGGGCCATTAGTCCGAACCTCTTGGCCCCATATGCGAAGAGTAAAATAAGGGCGAGGACAAAAAGCAACGCCATGACAAACTGGAAATAGGCACTCACTTCCATACTACTGGATTCCTCCCTCAGGCCTGCGGGCGGTTTCTTCGCTCAGGCGGATATTTTCATTATAGAGATAACTTAATATTTCCGATACGGGCTGCAAGGCTTCCAGCGGGATATAGCTGTCCACATCGAAGGCAGACAATATTTCCACCAGATCTTCATCTGTCCTGACCTTAACATTATTGTCAAAGGCAATTTTCAAAATTTCTTCGGCAGTCTTTCCAGAGCCACTGGCGGCAATGCGTGGAATATCGGATTTTTGCCCATCCTGCTTCAGGGCGACAGCCTTTTGTCGCGGCTCTTTTTTACTTGTTGCCATCTTAATTCCAGTTAAGCATAAATAATTGCCTGATAATAATCACAGCGGGCCTATTTTGTCAGCCTAAATATAGGTTATTTAGGTTATTTATTTTTATTAATATTTTATATTATCTCATAATATTAACAAATTGTTAATTTTCAGGTTCCAAATTGGGTGAATTATGGTGTATGCTTAACAATATAGTGTATTTACTAAAGCTTTGGCTATTATAACAGGATGGCAAATTGTATTTAGGATAAAAATAATGGACCTGAAATCTATTTCTCTTTTCAGTTCCCTGAATCAGAAAATGAACTGGCTCTCGGAACGGCAAAAGGTCCTGGCACAGAATATTGCCAACGCCAACACACCGGGATATATCCCTAAGGATCTGAAGAAAGTCAGCTTCAAGGCACATTTGGACCAGACTAGCGCCACCGGCGGTTTGCGGATGCAGACGACGGCACGTGGACATATGTCTGCGTCGGGTGGATCCGGCAATGATTATGAAATCAAAGTACAGGAAACGAAATTCGATATTAGTGCCGAGGATGGCAATGCGGTCAAGCTTGAAGATGAATTGATGAAAATGGCGGAAACGCAGATGGATTATGGTCTGGCGGTTAACTTGTACCGTAAGCATGTTACAATGATGAAAACGGCCCTTGGGCGAAAATAGATACTAAGAAGTAATATATTGAAGGAGTGATCCTATGGATTTAGCTAAAGCAATGATGATTTCGGCTGCTGGCATGAAGGTGCAGAGCACACGTATGCGTGTTATTGCGGAAAATCTTGCCAATTCTGGATCCGTTGGCACCGGGCCGGGCGTTGACCCATACCGCCGCAAAACAGTGACTTTTATTAATGCTCTGGACAGCGAAATGGGTGTGAACCGTGTCAAAGTCAACAAGGTAACCTTTGATCAGTCCGAGTTCGGATCCCGTTATGATCCGGGGCATCCGGCTGCGGATGAAAATGGTTACATCAAAACGCCAAATGTGAATGGCCTGATTGAGGCTATGGATATGAAGCAGTCACAAAGGTCATATGAGGCCAACCTCAATTCCATTGAGGTATCAAAGAGCATGATGATGCGGACCCTTGATCTGTTGAGATGATTTGAAATGAGCAGGAACTAGAAGATGAATATCAAAGCCATGGATGCCGCAAACGCCTATGCCAACGTGATCAAGAATCAGGGCGTTGGCAGTGGTACAGATAAAATTGGCAGTATCTCAGGCATTGGCTCTGCAGCCGGGGAAGGGGCCGGCACATTTTCCGACATCCTGAAGGCGGCTATTACGGATACGTCACAAGCCGTAGGCACGAGCGCCACTAGTGGAATTCAGGCCATGAACGGCAAGGCGGATCTGGTTGATGTGGTAACATCTGTGCAAAATGCTGAAATGGTTCTTGAAACTGTTGTGGCAGTGCGTGACAAGGTAATCGCCGCTTATCAGGATATCATTAAAATGCCCATATAGAGTTTGGGTGATTTTTCTGTTACCCTGCGGTTCTCCATAATATAATTAAGCTGAAAAAAATAATTGGAAAGATAAATTATGAACGGGGCGGATGTATTAGACGTTGCACGGGAAGGCATTTGGGTATTAATCAAGGTGGCTGGCCCTATCATGTTGGTGGCGTTATCTGTCGGGCTGACGATCGCTTTGTTTCAGGCCCTTACACAAATTCAGGAAATGACCCTGACATTTGTACCTAAAATAATCGCCATCTTTGTCTCCTTATTATTATTTTTACCCTATATGGGACAGAGCATGGGGGATTTTATGGAGCTAATTGCAGAACGGATTGTAAATCTTGGCTGACCTTGTACCCACTGAGGTATTCGCTTTTCTTCTGGTTTTCTCCAGACTGGGGGCTATGGTCATGTTGCTTCCGGCCCTTGGTGAAACCGCTATCCCTCAACGGGTCCGCCTTATCATGGCACTCTCGGTGTCTTTTCTCATCTATACCTCGGTCCGTAGCATACTGCCCGCCATGCCCGATTCACCTATTATGTTGATGATGCTTATCCTGTTTGAGGTTTTGGTCGGAATTTTGATCGGGTCTGCCATAAAGCTGTTAATGAGCGCCCTTCATACGGCGGGTACGATTATTGCCATGCAAACCGGCCTGGCTATGGCGCAGGCATTTGATCCGGCGCAGGGGGCGCAAAGTGCTTTGATGTCAACCTTTCTCACCTTGATGGCGGTGGTATTGATATTTATCACAAATCTTCACCATATGATGATTTCTGCCATGTATGACAGCTATATCCTGTTCCCGGCTGGTGCGGGGATCCAGATGAATGATTTTGCGGAACTTGTAGTCAATACGGTGGCATCTTCATTTCTTCTTGGGGTGCAGATTGCCTCTCCCTTTATTGTCTATGGGCTGATTTTTAATATTGGTCTGGGTATTCTGGCTCGGCTGATGCCACAGCTACAGGTATTTTTTATTGCCATGCCGCTGAATATTGCAGCGGGTTTTATGATTTTGGGTATTGTTCTTGCCGCGAGCATGAATTGGTTCCTGCAAAATATGGAAAGTGCCTTGGGTTCTTTCCTCTATCAGGGGTAGTCAATGGCAGACGAGCAAGACGAATCCCAGAAAACAGAAGAGCCCACCGCCAAAAAACTTGAGGAGGCCCATGAAAAGGGCGAGGTTGCCAAGAGTCAGGAAGTCAAACACTGGTTTATCCTGTTTTCCGTGACCGTTGTTATTCTGGTATCGGCCAAATCAAGTATGGCGGGTATCAGGGAGATTCTAGGTGGTGTTTTAGCATCTTCCTATAGTGTGCGTATGGATGGTAATAGTATCCTGAGTTTTGTCGCAGAGGTTTTTAGTGGTGTTTCCGGATATATGGCTCTCCCGGTTATTATCTTGATGATGGGGGCTTTAACCGGGGCCGTTATTCAGCATAAGCCCATCCTTACGACGGAAAAAATCATACCAAAATTGAGCAAAATTTCCCCGCTAGCAGGACTCAAGCGGCTGTTTTCAATGCAAAATTTTGTTGAGATTACGAAATCTATCATCAAAATCACTATTGTAGGGTGTATGGTGGCCTTTCTGGTTTGGCCCGAACGTGACCGGCTTGAGCAGATGATGACCCGTGATCCTAGTGAGGTCGCAGACGTTATTTATATTATGGTGTTGCGAATATTGGGCGGGGTTGTGGCGATCATGGCCGCTATTGCCGGTCTTGATTTTATGTTTCAGAAGTTTCAGCATCTGAAAAAAATGCGGATGACCAAGCAGGAAATAAAGGATGAGATGAAGCAGACGGACGGCGACCCCCATGTGAAAGCCCGTCTGCGTCAGATAAGACAGGAACGCGCCAGAACCCGTATGATGGCCGCGGTTCCCGATGCGGATGTTGTGGTGACCAACCCGACCCATTACGCCATCGCCCTGAAATATGATCAGGGAAAAATGGAAGTGCCGATGGTTGTTGCCAAGGGTGTGGATCATATCGCTCTCAAAATCCGCGAGGTTGCCGCCGAGAATAACATCCCCATCCTTGAAAATCCACCTCTTGCCCGGGCGTTGTTTGCCACCGTTGAGGTGGATGAGGAAATTCAGGAAGACCATTATAAAGCCGTCGCCGAAGTGGTCGGATATATCATGCGTCTCAAGAAGGGCGAGGCTGCTGTCTATAAGGCTACTGATATTTAGGCTTGGTTGACATTCAGGGTTAGGATGTTATAAAAAAATATGAGTTTACGACCTAAATCAGTGGATTATCCTTTTCTTATTACAATTGGCGGCATCGGGGGCCTTATGTCTTTGTCCGGCTTGATGCTTGGCATGGCTTTGGAAAATTCGACTATAGGTTATTTTCTGGCGGCGATCAGTCTTGTCATCAGTGTGTTGATGATCGGTAGATATCTTTATATCGGATGTCAAACACCTTCGATGTCCCCTGAACCACTCGCGATAACTAATACTGATGCGCCACAGATCATTACCTCTCTCGATGGCGATTTGGTTTATTGTAATATGCCGTATCGCCTTTTTCTGAAGGAAAAACTTAAAAGAGACATATTGCCACCCTTGGCGTTGATGGAGGGCGAGCAATTGGCGCACCTGAAGGGTGTTATTTCCGCATTGGATAAAGGCCACGAACAATCCCAAACTATTCAACTGCTTTCAGGAGAGGGTAAAAAGAAATATACCGAAGTAACCTTATGCCGGAAAGTCGGTCAGGATGATTTTATTAGCTGGATATTCTCAAGTGCTTTATCAAAAGATCCGACTGATAATATGGGGGGTAGTGATAATGGATTTAATCTGGATCAGCTGGGCAGTTTCCTGGATTGTGGTGATTGCGGTCTGATTGCCGTGTCAGAGGATGGGCAAATTATTTATGCCAATGATATGCTGCTGCACTGGCTGACAGGACGGTCAGTTAAAGAGTTACAACTGCCATTTCCCCTTGCTGATTTTAGTGACATAACCCCGAAACAATTAAACGGACAAATTCAGCTGCGGGCATTATCAGGCGAAGATATTTTGCTGGATTTTCTGCCAGTTGAGGCAATTTTGGGTGACCAGAAAAATACTACTCCTTCTCCTCTGGTTACAAATGGTGCTTTGATAATTTGTCAGGTGTTTTCCTGTCAATCAGAGGCACTGGTCAATGATACAGATGCAGAAAATATTAATTTTGATCGCTTCTTCAGGGAATCTCCAATTGGTATTGCTATCGTGAGCGAGCAGGGGGAGGTTCTGGAACGAAACCGGATTTTCCGGGAATATGTCAATGAGCTGGAGATTAAAAATACCCGCAGTCTGAAACATATCATTGATCCGGATGAATATGGGGAATTTTACGAACAGATTACTGTGACGCTAAAAACCGGACAGGCAAGCTCTATCGCAGATTTGGGATTTAAGGGTAAAGGGGAAAAACATTGCCAGATATATATTACCCGCCTCAATAAATTTGATGATCATGACAAGGTCGCCATTTTATATCTGATTGATACAACGGAACAGAAAAACCTGGAACTGCAATTCGCTCAATCCCAAAAGATGCAGGCTGTGGGTCAGCTTGCGGGCGGTATTGCTCATGACTTTAATAATCTTCTGACGGCGATAATCGGCTTTAGTGACCTGCTTCTGGTACGCCACGGTCCGGGGGATCAATCTTTTTCCGATATTATTCAGGTAAAACAGAATGCCAACAGAGCGGCAAATCTGGTGCGGCAGCTTCTGGCCTTTTCCCGCCAGCAGACGCTGCGGCCAAAGGTGCTTATGATTACCGATGTTCTGGCTGAATTATCCAACCTTCTTGGGCGCTTGATTGGCGATAATATTGAGCTTGAAATGAAGCATGGCCGTGACCTTGGCCATGTCAAGGTGGATCAAGGACAAATGGAGCAGGTGATCATAAATTTGTGTGTTAATGCCCGTGACGCCATGGATCAACATGGAAAAATCTCCATTCGAACTAGCAATATTTCCCTGAATGAATCCAAGACCCTCAGCAAACGCTATCAGGTTATGCCATCCAATGAATATGTGCTTCTGGAGGTGGAAGATACGGGCTGCGGTATTTCCAAGGAACATCTGGGCAAAATTTTTGAGCCATTTTTCAGCACCAAGGAAGTGGGCAAAGGCACGGGCCTTGGATTGTCCACTGTCTATGGCATCGTCAAGCAGACAGGCGGATTTGTATTCCCCGCCAGTGAGCTTGGCAAGGGGACAACTTTTAGCATTTATCTGCCGACCCATAAAGAAGCCCAGAAAGAGGTTGTGGAAGCAGAAGCGCCCGCAGAGGAAAAAATAATCAGGGACCTGACCGGAAAAGGGACAATATTACTGGTTGAAGATGAGGATGCCGTACGTATGTTCGCCTCCAGAGCCCTTAAGAACAAGGGCTATAATGTATATGAGGCCGACAGCGGCGAGGCGGCATTGGAGCTGTTTAGGAAGATAGAGAATGAGCTGGACCTTCTGATCAGTGACGTGGTTATGCCAATTATGGATGGCCCGACGCTGGTTAGTAAAATTCGTGAAACCAACAAAAAACTCAAGGTGATTTTTATTTCAGGCTATGCGGAAGATGTCTTTGACAAAACCCCGGGGGAGGATGATTTCCACTTCCTGCCCAAACCCTTCAGCCTCAAGCAGCTTGCAGAGCAGGTTAAAGAGGTCCTGGATAGCAACTGATTCATCAGAATCGACTTCCGTAAACGGGGCAGAAAAGATTGTTCCTTAAAAAAATATAATAAGAACAAAAGCTGTCTAAAAAATAAATTATCCTTATATTTCAATAGATTAAAAATGTTCTTGCTAAAGAGAACAAAAAGTGTACATTTGTCTTAGATTGAAACCTTCAACTGGCTGTGAGATATAGAGGAGAAAGATAATGTCATCGACACAATTAAAAATAGTGGAACGTGGAAATATGGATAAGCAAAAGGCATTGGATGCTGCGTTAAGCCAGATTGAAAGAGCCTTCGGTAAGGGCTCTATTATGAAGCTCGGCAAGGGTGCTGCTCTAGAAGTAGAGTCCGTTTCTACGGGTTCTCTGGGACTTGATATTGCCCTTGGTATAGGCGGCCTGCCAAGAGGGCGCGTTGTTGAAATTTATGGCCCGGAAAGTTCCGGCAAAACCACTTTGGCACTTCATGTCGCGGCAGAGGTGCAAAAACAGGGCGGCACAGCGGCCTTTGTGGATGCGGAACATGCCCTTGACCCTGTTTATGCCAAAGCGCTTGGTGTTGACATTGATGAGCTTCTGATTTCCCAGCCCGATACCGGGGAACAGGCCCTTGAAATTACCGATACTCTCGTCCGTTCCGGTGCGGTGGATGTGCTGGTGATTGACAGTGTGGCGGCATTGACCCCACGGGCTGAGCTGGAAGGGGAAATGGGTGATGCGCATGTGGGGCTTCAGGCACGATTGATGTCACAAGCCCTTCGGAAGCTGACCAGTTCCATTTCAAAATCGAAGTGCATGGTTATTTTCATTAACCAGATTCGTATGA
>JAGLJX010000079.1 GCA_023142175.1 Emcibacter sp. | reverse complement strand
AAGCGGACCATCTTCATTTCCGGCACTTCACCGTCATGCAAGGGCATACGGTCATCATCGACCATCACCAGCATACCATCACGCTCCACCACGGGGCGCTCCTTGGCCAGATAAAGCGGCACAATGGGAATATTCTCCAGATGAATATATTGCCAGATGTCCAGCTCGGTCCAGTTGGACAGCGGGAAGACCCGCATGCTTTCGCCTTTACTGATACGGTTATTGTAAATATTCCATAATTCAGGGCGCTGGTTTTTGGGGTCCCAGCGATGTTGTGCGGATCGGAAAGAGAAAATGCGTTCTTTCGCCCGTGATTTTTCCTCATCCCGACGCGCACCACCAAAGGCCGCATCAAAGCCATATTTATCCAGCGCCTGTTTCAGCCCCTGCGTTTTCATGACATCCGTATGAATGGCGGAACCATGAGAAAAGGGGCCGATGCCCTGATCAACACCGTCCTTATTGATATGAACAAGCAAATCCAGTTCATTTTCCGCAACGAATTTTTCACGGAATTCTATCATCTCGCGGAATTTCCATGTGGTATCCACATGCATAAGCGGGAAGGGTAATTTTGACGGATGAAAAGCTTTCATGGCCAGATGCAGCATCACACTGCTGTCCTTGCCAATGGAATAGAGCATTACCGGATTATCGCAGGTCGCCGCGACCTCGCGCATAATATGAATAGATTCCGCCTCAAGACGCTGAAGGTGTGTGAGTATAGTCATAAAGCAAAATATTCCCGATGTGTTTTGTTCGTACACTAGCTATATCTAAAGATTATCTAACGAATTTCAAGCTTTAACATAAAATATAAGTGATTTATTTTATTATACATTTTATTAGTGTGTTAAGCGACCGTCCCGTGTTAGCAGAAGAATATGCTCAGCATATAATTAATCCCTCATTATTTAGTCATTTTTTCAACCAGATATTTTGCCAGGTCGCGGTCGTGGATGATTAGGGCCGGGCCTTCTACGCCATCGGATACCTCATATAGTTTTTCCGGCTTCATGGCACTCACGTCAGAATAGGAGAAAATTCCGTACTCTTCTTTATCCTCGACAACTTTTTCGATTGTAGCGGCAGATATCATATCTTCCTCATCGGCAAAACCATAAATCAGGGCGGTATCGCAGATAATATTGATCAGGCGCGGTATGCCGCGACTGGCCCTAAAGATTTTCTCACAAGCTTCATCTGAGAAAAGTTTACGGCCACATTCCGCCACCGTCACGCGGTGACTTATATATTTTTCAACATCCTCCAGATCAAGTGGTTTTATATGAAAATCTGATGAAACTCTCTGGGAAAACTGTACCAATTCTGGGCGTTTAAGAAGATCCTTCAATTGCGGCTGCCCAACCAATATCAATTGCAGAAGCTGATCATTATCCGCATTGATATTGGATAGCATCCGAAGCCTCTCTAGGGTTTTTGCACCTAAATTCTGCGCCTCGTCAACAATTAAAATCACCCGTTGCTTCTTGCCATATTGATCTATAAGGAATTTCTGGAACTGGCTAAAAAGGGCAATAGAGGATTTTTCTTCGAATGGCTGATCGAATGCCATCAGAATCCACTGAAGCAAATCACTGCCATCATCAAACATATTGGACAGCAGGCCAACGGTGAGGTCATCATCAACCTTGTTCAGAAGATGACGAATGAGCATGGTCTTCCCACAGCCAATTTCGCCGGTAATTACCGTAAATCCGGCAAAATTCATTATGCCATATTCAAGCATAGAATAGGCTAGCGAGTGGTTACGACCCCAATAAATATAACCCGGATCCGGCAATATGGTAAAAGGCTTCTCTTTCAGCCCGTAAAATGATTCATACATAACATGCTCTGCGCGTTATTTATCCGACTGGTCAGGAGACTGTAATGTCCCCAACATTTCCGTGACCTTATCAATATGGACAAAGGGATCGTCTTTAGACATCTTCAATATCTCTTCAAATTCCCTTTGAGCTGCGGCCTTTCTATCGCTGGCCATATAGCTCATGCCAAGATGATACCTGAAAATAGCAGATTTTGGCACCTGTTCAACAGCATCTTTTAGCATATTCGTAGCAGAACGCGCATCACCCAGCTTGTAGTATATCCAGCCAAGGGTATCCTTGAAATGTGGTATGGACGACTGACGAAATCTTTTAGCGAGCATCAAGGCCCGTTGAATGCTTTCATCATCCGTCCGATAGTCCGATAACAGGCTTGCCAGATTATTAATAACTATCGTGGAATTTGGGAATTTCTTATACATGAATTCGTATAGCTGAATAGTCTCTTCAATTTTCCCATCACGCTGAAGCAAGCTTGCCTTGGTCAAATATAACGTGAAATTATCCGGAATTTTAACCAATCCATCTTCAATTACACGGTTAGCATCAACATATTCCTTGGATCTGATATGATAAGTCGCAAGGTTTGAATAGGCCAGAACCAGCTCAGGCTGTTTAACTATTGCTTGTTTAAACAGTGTTTTAGCCTGCTCACCTTCTTTATCAAGCAGATGCAACTGTCCAATGAGGATGAGAGCCTGATAGTTATCTTCGTTGGCCTTTAAAACCGACTGAAGAAATGACATCGCCTCCGCCTTCTTTCCGGCTCTAACATAGGCCTTCACCAGAGATACCAAGGGCCGCACCGCATTTGGTGTTTCCGTATAAGCGCTCTTAAAAGCGGCTATACTTTGGTCATAGTTTTTTTGACCATCAAAGGCCAAGCCTTTTATCCGCTTCGAAATATTATCTTTATCCCCAAGCTTTTCCAATATATCCGCTACCTCCTGAGCCCCCGCCCAGTTCTTCCGCATAAGGCGTACCTGCGCCAATGATTTTAATACCGAAATATTATCTGATTTTATGGCGAGCATCTTGATTAAAATTTCTTCTGCCCTAGCATGAGACGAATGGCGCAAAAGAAAGGAAACATAAGGCAACCCTATACTCTCCTTGCC
>JAGLJX010000078.1 GCA_023142175.1 Emcibacter sp. | reverse complement strand
TGCGCCTGAATCTGGTGGCTTTTCATTCTGATTATCGGGACTTGCAGGTAGTGGAATTCAAGACGACAGGAAATTTCGGTGTCTTTCAGACCAGCAATGCCGCCTCGGCCAGTCTGGGGGGGCTGGAAATGGAATTCACCCTGAAGCCGTTTGAAGGCTTGGAGTTTTTCGGTTCCTACGCCTATCTGGACGCCACTTATGATGAGTTTAATGACCTGTCAGGGCGGGATTTCACTGGTAATACTTTGCGGCAGGCTCCGCGCCACTCCCTGTATCTGGCGCTCTATTACGAGCGGCCTTTTTATGATGGCCGCCTGCGCTTCAGAGCTGATTACCGCTATCAGGGGATAAGCTTTCGCGAACCGGATAACAGTGTGACCATTCAGCCGGGATTTGATCTTGTCGATGCCTCACTGGCTTATGAGAGCGCCGATAATAGTTGGGAAGCGACCTTGTGGGCCAAGAATTTATTGGACAAGGAATATATCACCCATCTCTATGTTCTGGGCGGCAATGATTATGCTCTTTTTGGCACCCCGCGCACCTATGGCCTGACGGTAACGCTGAATTTCTGATTTTTATAATTAACAAAATATTAAAAAAAACTGAGGGGTTTCTCCTGCCCATCGTTGAATAGGGTATTGCAGCTCATAAATTACGAACGAAGCTGCATGTAAATAAGTGATCAAAATATAGAACGGGAGTGAAACTATGAATTCCAATATCAAAAATCATATGTTGTCTAGTGTTGCCCTATTAGCCTTTCTAGCGCCGACACAGGCATTCGCAGCCGATGAGGATGCTGCTGATAGCCGGATGGACGAAGTTATCGTCACATCAACATTTCGGGCAGTCAATGTACAGGATGTACCTATTTCTGTCGCCGTGCTGGGCATGGAACAAATCGGCAAGGCAGATATTCATGATGCAGATGGCATCGCAAATAATGTGCCGGGTATGCAATATTCTGAATTTGCGCCGGGACAGGCATTATTCTCCATGCGCGGTGTCGGCTCCTTTGATGATGGCGCCGGACTGGACAATTCCGTAGCACTGTTCCTTGATGGTGTTTACATTGGTCGGGGCGCGGGCGTCAATTTTGATATGTTCGATCTGGAACGGGTAGAGGTTCTTAAAGGACCGCAGGGGGCACTCTTTGGCCGCAATACTATTGGCGGCGCGATTTCTGTTGTCACCCAAAAGCCTTCGGACGAATTTGCTGCAAAAGTTGCCGTAACAGGCGGTAACGAAGGTATCTTCAGAGTTCAGGGCCTGATCACCGGACCGATCACTGAAAATCTGTCCGCCAAAGTCGTTGCAAGTTTGCGCCAGCATGATGGTTATGTTCGCAACACTTTATTGAATATAGATCTAAATGATGAAGACACGGTTTCAGTACGTGGTCAGTTGAGACTGGCGCTGGAAGGCAGCGAATGGATTCTATCCGGAGACTACATGGATGATGACCGTGCGGCGGCCGGACGTTTTCCGGTTGTAAATGGTAATTTCGATTATGTTGGTACAGCAGAAACGCTTGGGGCAAATAGCCCACAGACTTCCGCATCTCCAATCGAAGGCTTTTCTAAACGGGAATCAAAGGGAACCAGTTTGAATGGCGTTATTAATTTCGATAAAGGGGCATTAACAACAATCACCGCTTACCGCACGGTTGAAACATCATGGGCGATGCCATCCGTGGGCGCGCCACTTGGTGGTGGTTTTGATCTTGATGCGGGTGTTTATGGCGCCGATGTGAATGATGTTATTGATGAAGAAGTGGATACCTTCTCACAGGAATTGCGCTGGACATCGGAATTGGGCGGCAGTTATGATTTTGTTGTAGGGGCATTTTTCTTCACAGAAGAAACCGACAGGACAGAGCAGTTCAAAATTGACTTTAATTCAGAAGCGACCGGTCAGATAACGGTCCGTAACGAATATACCCGTACAGAGAATAAATCCACTTCCTATGCTTTTTACGGGCAAGGACAGTGGGATTTTGCAGATCAATGGTCATTACTTGTTGGGGCCCGCTATTCCCATGATGAAAAAGACTATGTGGCATCAGCAGTGAATTGCGGCATGGATGAAGTGGACCGTGCTGCGGCAGGGTTTCCAAATTTTGAACCCTGCGCGTCCGGAAATTCTTCACTTGGTATTATTGCTGAAACCTTTAGGCAAGGCGCAAAACAGAGTTGGGATGATTTCTCACCAATGGCCTCATTACAATATCGTCCAGATGAAAATTTGATGGTATATGCTACCTTGTCTACGGGTTATAAATCCGGTGGATTTGCCGGATCTCAGGGGGTTGCTGCGGCAGCTACTAATCCGGTGGATAAAGAGGGTGTGACAAACTATGAGGTTGGATTCAAAAGCGATTTGGCTGATGGAACCGTCCGCTTTAACGCGGTTGCTTTCTACATGGACTATACCGATCTGCAAGTGGTGCGCTTTGGGCCGGTTGCCGGATCAGAATTTGGTACTTTCCAAACCACAAACATTGGTTCTGCAGACATTAAAGGTGTTGAATTGGAGCTGAATTGGGCCATAACCGATAATTTCACCCTTAGCGGCAGTTATGCCTATCTGGATACAGAAGCAAATGATCTGTTGCTTGTGTTGCGGAGTGGGCCAGCGGACTTCTCCGGCTTGCCTCTGCGTCAGGCACCGGCAAATTCCTATAACATCATTGCGGATTATGAATTCGCGTTAAATGATGACATGGGTAATGTGAATTTTAATGCACAGCTGTCTCATACGGACGATTCCCATAATGACTTTGCCACTGCTGACCAAACGCTGAATCAGGAAAAAACCCTTCTTAGCGGCAGCATTACCTGGACGTCATCTAATGATAAATATAAGATTTCAGCATGGGCCAAGAACCTGACCAATGAAGCTTATGTTGCTCATTCATATTTCATCGGCCCAGGAACAATCGGGGTATGGGGTGCGCCACGTACTTTTGGTGCGACGGCTACGGCTAGTTTCTAAGGTAACGGTTTGAAATAAACGCTTTTTAAGGGGCCTCATCGGGGGCCCCTTATTTATTTGAATTAATGTCACTACTTAATATTATAGCGTATAAAAATAAAATATCGGGATTTCAAATGTCGCAGTCAGTAACAGAAAAATGCCTTGCCCATCCAAAATTTAAACAACTCATTCACGACCGCAGTCGGTTTAGCTGGATGTTCAGCCTGATCATCGTGGTGGGGTACGGTTTTTATGTACTGGGGATGGCCTATGCGCCGGGTTTTATGTCAAGCCCCTTGCGGGAGGGCAGCAGCATGACCTACGGCATTTTAACCGCCCTGTTGGTGATAATAAGCGGCATGGTCTGTTCGGGGATTTATACCTGGTGGTCCAATCGGAATTTTGATGAGTTGAAGGCGGAATTACTGGAAGATCTGGGTCATGAGTAAAAAAACTATTTTGGGTATTTTGGTAAGTTTGTGTTTTTCCAATGTGGCCGTGGCCGCAGGTGGCGTGCCTCTGGGTGAGGTGGTGAAACAACCACTTAATGTTACCGCAATCATTATGTTTCTTATTTTTGTCGGCGCCACACTCTGCATCACATGGTGGGCGGCGCGCCAGACCAAGACCAAGGATGATTTCTATACCGCAGGTGGCGGTATCAAGCCGTGGCAGAATGGCACCGCTATCGCTGGTGATTTCATGTCCGCTGCTACATTTCTTGGCATAACCGGTGCAATATATGGCTTTGGCTTTGATGCGCTGATACTGGCGGTTGGTGTGATGGCGGCCTGGCCGATTATTTTATTTCTGGTGGCTGAGCGGTTGCGTAATCTGGGCAGCTATACCTTCATCGATGTGGTGTCTTACCGGCTTGAGAAAAAACCAATTCGTATTATCTCTGCCATTGGTTCCCTGTCGGTCGTCATATTTTATCTGATTGCCCAGATGGTGGGCGCGGGCAAGTTGATCCAGCTTCTATTCGGTCTGGATTATGTCTATGCGGTAATTTTAGTCAGTTTCCTGATGATCTGTTATGTGAGCTTCGGCGGTATGTTGGCCACTACATGGGTGCAGTTGATCAAGGCAATTTTACTGCTGATCGGCGGTACCTTCATTGCCTTCATGGTGATGAAAAGCTTTAATTTCAGTCTTGAGGCGGTTTTGACCAGTGCCACTGAAATACATCCCAAAGGCACAGCAATTCTTGCGCCGGGACTGTGGCTGAAAGATCCGGTCGCTATCATATCCATTGCCCTGACCATGATGTTCGGCATTATCGGTTTGCCCCATATCCTGATGCGGTTTTTCACGGTGAAGGATGCCAAAGATGCCCGCAAATCGGTTTTATTCGCCACAACCCTGATGGGTTATTTCTATATCCTGATCATTATTATCGGTTACGGCGCGGTGACTTTTGTCATGGGTAATCCGGACTACCATGATGCAGCAGGCAAAATTTTGGGTGGTGGCAATATGGTGGCGCTGCATCTGACCCACTTTATGGGCGGTAATCTGATGCTGGGCTTTATGTCGGCGGTGGCTTTTGCGACCATCCTTGCGGTTGTTGCCGGATTAACATTGGCGGGTGCGGCAACCATCGCCCACGACCTTTATGCCAAAACCTATAAAAAAGGTCCGGTCAGCAGTGCCGAGGAAATCAAGGTTTCACGCATCGCGACCTTTGCTCTTGGCGGCATTGCGGTGGTTCTGGGTATCGCCTTTGAGCATCAGAATGTGGCTTTTGTCGCTTCGATGGCTCTGGCCGTTGCTGCCAGTGTCAACTTCCCGATCCTGATCATGTCCATGTATTGGTCCAAAATGACTACCACAGGGGCGGTTGCGGGTGGCATCGTTGGTCTGGTGCTGTCCATTGGCCTGATCATTCTGGGGCCGGGGGTCTGGGTGGCGGTGTTGGGCAATGCGGAGCCGATCTATCCACAGGTCTATCCGACCTTTTATTCCATGCCGCTGGCCTTCGCCGCGATCTGGCTGTTTTCAGTGCTGGATAAAAGCAAGCGGGCGAAAAATGAAATTGCCCTGTTTGAGGAACAATTTGTCCGTTCGGAAACCGGAATCGGTATTTCCGGAGCCAGTAAGCATTAAGGCAAACATTAATTATTGTATGCGGCAAGGCGTGGCATTAGTATAGCAGTGTAAGTTATACGAAGGATAATATGTGTCACAGGATAAAACCCACCTTGAAAAAGCCAGATGGGATGAAAGCGAAGCCATACAAGTGATCGGCAGTTTCGCCTCACTGAAGGGTGGCCTGATGGAGGCCCTGCACGGATTGCAATATGCCTTTGGCTATATCCCTGCGGAAAGTTATGACCTTCTTGCTGCGGCGTTTAACCTGTCGCGGGCTGAAGTTTACGGCGTCAAAAGCTTTTACCATGATTTTAGGTCTGAGCCTGCGGGCCACCATATCATTCAAATCTGTCAGGCAGAATCCTGTCAGGCGATGGGTAGCAGATCTTTAACTACCCACGCACAGGAGATGCTCGGCATCAAGCTGGGCGAGACAACCCATGACGGAAATTTCACACTGGAAGCGGTTTATTGTCTGGGCAATTGCGCGGTATCGCCCAATATCACCATGGATGGCAAGCCTCATGGTCGTGTGACCAAGGCGGGTTTTGACAGTTTGTTGAAGGGGGCAGGGTTATGAGCGATCTGGTAACCCTATATGTGCCGCTGGAAACCACGGCCCTGTCACTGGGGGCCGATGAGCTTGTTCTTGCCCTGCTCGAAGAAGCGGCAAAGCGGCACCGTGATGTGGAGATCATTCGTAACGGCTCATGGGGCATGAGCTGGCTTGAGCCTTTGGTGGAGGTGGTAACAGACAAAGGCCGCATCGCTTACGGTAATGTGACGCCGGATGATGTGGCCGGATTATTCGAGGCTGATTTTCTTAAGGGCGGTGACCATGATTTATGTCAGGGGCTAACCGAAGAAATCCCCTATCTCAAAACTCAGGACCGTCTGACCTTTGCCCGTTGCGGCCTGATTGATGCCCTGTCACTGGATGACTATCGGGAAAATGGCGGCTTTTTGGGCTTGGAAAAAGCGCTCGACATGACCGCACAGCAGATCGTGACCCAAGTCACTGACAGCGGGTTGCGCGGGCGCGGTGGCGCGGCATTTCCCACCGGCATAAAATGGAATACGGTGCTTCATGCACCAAATAATTCAAAAACAAGCGAGCAGAAATATATCTGTTGCAATGCTGATGAGGGCGACAGCGGAACTTTCGCCGACCGTATCCTCATGGAAGGTGATCCTTACGCGCTGATTGAAGGCATGATCATTGCCGGACTTGCCGTTGGCGCGACCAAAGGTTTTATCTATCTGCGCTCGGAATATCCGCTATGCAAAGAGATACTCGGTGAAGCCCTGATCAACGCCCGCGCTGAGGGCTGGATAGGTCAGGACATTAAAGGGTCGGGCAAGGCATTTGATATTGAGCTTCGTATGGGGGCGGGGTCTTACGTCTGCGGCGAGGAAACCGCCATGTTGGACAGCCTTGAGGGCAAGCGCGGCATGGTTCGTGCAAAACCGCCCCTGCCCGCTATTCAGGGCCTTTTTGGTCAACCGACTGTGGTCAATAATGTTTTGTCGCTGGCATCTGTGCCGATCATCATGGCTAAAGGCGCGGCGTTTTATCAGGACTTTGGTATGGGCCGTTCCCGTGGTACAATAGCCTTCCAACTAGCGGGGAATATTGCCCGTGGCGGCTTGGTGGAAAAGGCCTTTGGTATCAGCCTGCGCCAATTAATCGAAGAATACGGCGGCGGCACTATTACCAATACGGCCCTAAAAGCCGTTCAGGTTGGCGGCCCTCTCGGTGCGTATATAGCGCAGAGCGATCTTGATCTGCCTATGGATTATGAGGCTTTTTCAGATGTGGGAGCGGTGCTGGGTCACGGTGGTATTGTGGTTTTTGACGCGGGGGCAGATATGGCGGCACAGGCGAAATTTGCCTTTGATTTCTGCGCTGTGGAAAGCTGCGGCAAATGCACCCCCTGTCGCATCGGCTCCGTACGCGGATCGGAACTGATGGCAAAGGTTCAGGCCGGTGAGAATGTGGAGCATAATCTGGAACTGGTCCGGGATTTATGTGATGTGCTGGACGGGGGGTCATTATGTGCCATGGGTGGTATGACGCCAATCCCGGTGCTCAGCGCCCTGAAGTATTGGCCCCAAGATTTTAAGACGGAATGAATGATGATCATTGAAAAAGATTTTGGGACTCCGGAAGTTAAAGCGGATACCACCGTTACCCTGACAATAGACGGCAAGCCGGTTACGGTTGCGGAAGGCACCAGCGTCATGCGGGCCGCCGCAATGGTGGATACCGATATCCCCAGCCTTTGTGCCACGGATTGTCTGGAAAGCTTTGGTTCCTGCCGCCTTTGTCTGGTGGAGATTGACGGGCGGCGTGGCACACCGGCCTCCTGCACCACGCCAGCGGAAGCGGATATGAATGTCACCACTCAGTCTGATCGGTTAACCAAACTCCGGCGTGGGGTGATGGATTTATATCTGTCCGATCACCCAAATGGCGATGACCTGCCGCTGCATGATCTGGCGAAATTACTCGGCATGACGGAAAGCCGTTATGGCACAGCGGGTCATAACCATCTGAAGTCGATCATAGATGACAGTAATCCGTACTTTAGCTTTGATCCGTCCAAATGTATTCTCTGTTCCCGTTGTGTGCGGGCTTGCGAGGAAGTGCAGGGAACATTTGCCTTAACCGTGGAAGGCCGTGGTTTTGACAGCAAAATTATGGCAGGTGTGGATCAGGATTTCCTGAGCAGCGATTGTGTATCCTGCGGTGCCTGTGTTGATGCCTGCCCCACCGACAGCCTGCTGGAAAAAAATGTCATTGATAAGGGTGCGCCCGATCATAGTGTGCTGACCACCTGTGCCTATTGCGGCGTTGGCTGTGGTTTTAAGGCAGAGCTGAAAGACGGCGAAGTCATCCGCATGACCCCGTGGAAAGACGGCATGGCCAATCATGGTCATAGTTGCGTCAAGGGTCGTTTTGCATGGGAATATGCCTTCCATGAAGACCGCATATTAAAACCCATGATACGGGAAAATATCACCGATCCATGGAAAGAGGTCAGTTGGGATAAGGCCATTGATTTTGCCGCCGATCGCCTGAAAGCCATTCAGAAGAAATACGGGTCAAAATCCATTGGCGGCATTACCTCTTCGCGCTGTACCAACGAGGAAGTTTTTGTGGTTCAGAAAATGATCCGCACAGCTTTTGGTAATAACAATGTGGATACCTGTGCGCGGGTCTGCCATAGCCCGACCGGATATGGCCTCAATCAAACCTTGGGAACCTCTGCGGGAACCCAGACATTTGACAGCGTTATGGATGCGGATGTGATCCTGGTGATTGGCGCTAATCCCACTGACGCTCATCCGGTTTTTGCCAGTCGCATGAAAAGCCGCCTGCGGCAGGGCGCGCAGCTGATTGTTATTGATCCCCGCGCCATTGATCTGGTCAAGACCCCTCATGTTAAGGCCGACTATCATCTGCCGCTACTGCCGGGAAATAATGTGGCGGTGATCAATGCGCTGGCCCATGTGATTGTGGACGAAGGGCTGGAAGATACGGGCTATGTGAAAGAGCGATGCGATGATCAGGCCTACGGCGACTGGCGGGACTTTATTCTTGACCCCAAAAATTCACCGGAAGCCATCGAGCAATATTGCGCGGTTCCGGCGGCAGATCTGCGGGCAGCGGCCCGTCTTTATGCCACGGCGGGTAATGGCGCGATTTTTTATGGTCTGGGCATTACCGAACATTCCCAAGGGTCAACGGCGGTGATGGCCTTGGCAAACCTCGCCATGCTGACCGGCAATATCGGTTTTTCCGGTGTCGGTGTGAACCCGCTCAGGGGTCAGAATAATGTGCAGGGCTCATGTGATATGGGGTCTTTCCCCCATGAGCTTCCCGGCTATCGGTCGGTTGAGGATGACGAGGTTCGCGGCATATTTGAGAAAGACTGGGGTGTCAAACTGAACAGCGAAGCGGGCTATCGGATTCCGGCCATGTTTAATGCGGCGGTGGCGGGTGACTATCGGGGTATGTATATTCAGGGCGAGGATGTGGCCCAGAGCGACCCCAATACCCACCATGTGGAAGCGGCACTGAAAAATCTGGACTGTCTGATCGTGCAGGATTTATTCCTTAATGAGACCGCCCGCTTCGCCCATGTGTTTTTTCCCGGCACCAGCTTTCTGGAAAAAGATGGCACTTTCACCAATGCGGAACGGCGCATCAGCATGGTCAATAAGGCGGTGAAGCCACTGGCGGGACTGGATGAATGGGAGATAACCTGTCGTCTGTCGCGGGCCATGGGATATGATATGTCCTATGACAGTTCCTCTGAAATCATGGATGAGATTGCGCACCTAACCCCAACATTTAAAGGCATCAGCTTTGACAAAATACGCAAAAATGGCAGTATACAATGGCCGTGTAATGATGCTGCGCCGGACGGCACGCCGCTCATGCATGTTGGCAGCTTCGTGCGCGGCAAGGGCAATTTTATCATCACAGAATTTGTGGCCACTACGGAAAAAGTCACGCGGCGTTTTCCATTAATACTAACCACGGGACGAATACTCAGCCAGTATAATGTGGGCGCCCAGACGCGGCGGACCGACAATAACGTCTGGCATGATCAGGATATTCTGGAAATTCATCATACCGATGCGGAAGAACGCAATATTCGGGACGGTGACTGGATCAATATCCAGAGCCGCATGGGCGATACGACACTGCGGGCCAAGATATCGGACCGGATGCAGCCGGGGGTGATTTATACCACCTTCCATATGCCGGAATCCGGTGCCAATGTGGTGACCACAGATAATGCAGACTGGGCGACCAGCTGTCCTGAATATAAAGTAACCGCCGTGCAGGTACGCTTAACAAATCACCAGTCCGACTGGCAGGAGGAATTTGAGCCTTTCTCCCAGAATACCCGACATATCGCGGAATGAATTTTTCAGAAATAAAAGTCTCTGTTCATCTTATGTTTAGGGAACGGTCGCTATAGTGCCTGAATATTTCGGGTAAGATTTAAGGTGTAATATGAGATTTTTTTCTATTTCAATGATAGCAGGGTTTGTGGTTTTAAGTCTTTCCGGTTGTTTCGGGCCGCAATATAGAACCGTTCACGAATTCTCACCACCCGAAAGTCCACAAGGCAGGATGTGCGTAAATAAATGCCTCGACAGCAAGACTTATTGTGAACGCACAGGGCAACAGGTGCGTATTCAGCAAAAACAGATGTGTCTGCAGGAAGAAAAAATCCAAGCAGAGATGAGATATGAAGACTATCTTCACGTCATGGAACATAAAGGCGAAGTAGCAGAAAAAAGTTATTATGACTTTTATCGAAAATATAACTGCAACCATATTAACGAGGGGTCACATGATCCCACCTGTGAAGCCAACTATCGGGCCTGTTACCAGAATTGCGGGGGTCAGGTGCAATCACATACTTACTGCGTTTCAAATTGTGACGAAAAACCACAAGGCAACTGATCAGTTTAAATCTGATTATCGGGCAATTTTTGCCAGATAGTTTCGCAACATTCGTTCTGTTCCGGCTTTTGTCATGCCCGCTTGTTTGGCGAGCGTGATGGCGGCTTCTGTTTCATATCCATGATCCCGGATCATATGGGCAGCAAACCATGCCGCAATCCGGTTGCCGCTGGAACAATGGAATAGAATTTTTTTATTTCTATTTGCCATAACCGCGGCAAGAATATCCACCACAGCCTGTTCCTGCATTTCGCCGTCTTTCAGGAGCGGCACATTGAAATAGGCCATGTCATTGGCCTCAACCAGACTTTTTTCATCAAAATTCATCTCATGCGGCCCGCGAATATTGATCACAACATCAAAGCCTTTGGATTTCAGTTCCTTTATGGTTGCCTGATCCGGTTGTCCGGCCATATACAACCAGTTATTCAGCGACGTTACCCCCGCAAGGGTGCCAATCACGGGTTCTTTTTTCAGATCAAAGGTGTTTTCATATGCGCTGGCAGATAGAATCATTCCTGAAATGAGAGACAATGAGAGAAGTATTTTTTTTATCATGGTAATTCCTTGTTATCGAACATAGGCATAATAACGCCTTAAAGGGAAGTTTGACAGCATGAAAAATTGGTGTAATTTATAGGCTGCTTAAGAATGACGTTAAAAGGTAGAATTTTGAATAGGCCCATTGAAATTAATAAAACCGATAGTCTTGATGAACGATTAAAACAGTTAGCCCGACATTGCCAAAAGTTTAAAGGGGCTATTCTGGGGCGAAGCCTTTTTCAGCTTACTTCCACTTTATTGTTATTAGTGGCCAGTCTATGGATCATTATTGCAACCCTTGAAAATCATTTCTGGCTAGCCGCCTTGCTTATCATTCCCACAGGTGGGCTGGTGGTCAGGTTGTTTATTTTTCAGCATGATTGTGGACATCAATCCTTTTTCAAAACCCGAAAATGGAATGACAGGGTTGGTCGGGCTCTAAGCATTTTCACCTTTACGCCCTATGGCTATTGGCGGGAATCGCATAATACGCATCATGCAACTTCCGGCAATTTAACTAAAAGAGGAATCGGTGATATTGACACCCTAACGGTGAAGGAATATCTCGCCCGCACATGGTTTAAACGACTTTCTTACCGTATATACCGTCACCCGATACTGCTGCTGCTGATTGGTGCGCCTATGATGATCCTTATACTGCAGAGATTTCCAGTGGGTCAGCCATCCCCTTTCAGAAAAATATGGAAAAGCATATTAGGATTGAACCTGGCTCTTTTCATTTTCTATGGCACTCTTGTTTATTTCATTGGGGCGGAATTTTTTCTTACGGTTTATCTTCCTATAATATGTGTTTCGGCATGGATTGGCGGCTGGATGTTTTTTATCCAGCATCAATTTGAGAATACTTTCTGGGAACACGCAAAGGATTGGAGCATTAACAAAGCCGCTGTGCTCGGCAGCACTTATTTTGTACTGCCCAAAATACTGCAATGGTTTTCCGGAAACATTGGCTTCCATCATCTTCATCATATATGTGGAGTGATACCCAATTACCGTTTGCAGGAATGTCATGAAACCGCGCCGCACGTTCCGGAAATCAGAGAAATTAGATTATGGCAAAGCCTGAAATGTCTGCGCCTGACCC
>JAGLJX010000077.1 GCA_023142175.1 Emcibacter sp. | reverse complement strand
ATAAGGAAAATGTTATGTGAAAACCGAGTGTAGCTTGCTCGGGCATTCATTCTACCAAGCTATTTAACAGTATTCCCTTTCCCTATCAGGGATGGTCGCGGGGTCTATGAGGATTTTCGTATAAGGAAGTAAAAATGCATCAAATAATGCTATTGCAATCATACCCCTTGATGCATAATCTCTTGAATTATATCACTTTATCGGTAATTTTCCCGTAACCTCAGTGGTTCGATCAACAACCCGCATGACAGGCTTGTGCCAAAATCCAAAAACCCTAGCAAGAAAGACCAAGGCTACAACTGCTGCGAGGAAGCCGAGTCCGATAGCTAGGGGGCCGTATTTAACTGTCATAAACGGAAGAACCGATGTCAACAGCCCACCGCCAACAAACGGACTAAAGAAAGGCGCTCTCATTGCAAAGGCCTTGAGGACATCGGTTTTCATATCGGGATCGACTGTCCGCAGGAGCATCAACCCAACTGCTGTGACGCCAGCAATAGTTCCAAAGTTAATTATTGAATTTTCAAACCACGCGTTTTTGAACATCCTTGGCCCGAGGTAGAAGAAATAGAACAGCAATCCTGCCAGTGAAACCGCTGTAATAATCAAAAGTGGAACAGCAAATTGAACGACAACAGGTATTTTTATTGTTGCAATAGCTGAAACGATCAGCAGTTCTAGTGCCACGCCCTGAATGAGATGTAGCATTCCCACATCTACAGAATCAGAAAATTTAGTTCTGGAGATCACCAATTGTACGATGAGACCACCAACCATCGCCATCGGAAACAGCGGCAACCTCAAGCCCGTCAAAGATGTCAGGGCATAGAGGATAACCCAACCAATAAGAATGGCAATTGCAATTAAGGCCACATGAAACGCCAATGGTTCCACGATGTCCTTGTTTATGGTTACACGGGAGATTGCTTTTTGATCTGCTTTAGGGATCAGGTCTTTTTTGTGGTTTCCAGAAATTTCATCTTGCGATTTGATAACCGTTGTATAGCCTTTTCTGACGCCGTAATTGATGATGATCATGCCACCAATGATGCCGATAAAAAGACCTACTGTTGCCATTGTCAGGCCCAACGGACCTCCTGCTTCCCATCCTAATTCTGTAAATACATCTGCCATACCGCCTGCAGTGCCATGGCCGCCAACAAAACCGATCTCAACGACTGAGCCAAAAAATCCGCTAACGTTCCATAATGGAATAAGCACTAGCGCCGTAACCAGAAAGGGAAGAGCAATCAGAATAAAATCGCCGATATACCCAAAGAACATCTGCGGGCCAACTATTCCGACCAACTGTTTAGGTTTTGCAAACACAATTCCCATTAACATCGGGGCAAAAACAACAGTAATAAGGCGTCCCGGAAAGGTAGAAAAACTGTCCATCATTTCTTGGGGAAATATTTTTAGTCCGTATTGACCAAACGCCAGTCCAATAAACCCGGCGATGAGGGATGCCGGAATAAAATACCTTTTGAATATTGGTACTTTTATCCTCAACAGAACACCTAGAAATAGTAATAGACCAAGAACAGAGGCATAAAATAGTAGTGAATTCATCCCTGATGATGTGAGCTTTTCCATCTGAAACATATCTTCTCCAGTCAACATTGTTAAGATAATCTAGCCAGTAATTTTAGACATATGAGATGATCTGCCTGTTAGGACTAATAATATATTTATCGCATATAATTTGCCTTACTAGACAAAAAGTCAAATAATACTATAAGGTGCTCCTATCAGTAAATATTATATGTCGGTTGGAAATGTGAGACATTATGGATCTAAATTTACGTCAAATTGAAGCGTTTCGCGCCGTAATGGTTACAGGCGCCGTAACCGAAGCTGCGGAAATGATGTTTATCACGCAGCCAGCGGTAAGCCGTCTCATAGCAGATTTTGAATATGCCGTTGGCTTTAAGCTTTTTGACCGCTCGCGGCGAAAACTTGTTCCGACCAATGAAGGCCTTGCACTATATGCAGAGGTTGACAGAACATTCGCAGGATTGGGACATATTAAAAGTACGGCTGACGCTATTCGGAATATGCAAATTGGACATCTAAGTATCGTTGCTATGCCTATAGCCTCTACAGGGTTCTTATCCGAAGTCATTGCAAATTTTAGCAAAGAATATAACGACATTTCCGTGAGCTTATGGACTTGGCCCAGAGATCAGGCCCTGAAGTGGATCGTGTCGCAACAATATGATCTTGGCGTTATCACACTCCCGGTTTCGGATCCGACCATAAAGGTAGATGCCTTTCCCGTTATGGATGCCGTTTGCCTCTTGCCGAAAGGGCACAGGCTTTGTCAAAAGTCAGTGGTCCATGCGGAGGATTTTGAAGGAGAAAATTTCATATCCTTAACCGCAGGTTCAAGATTCCGTTACAGCGTGGAACAAATATTTGCCGATCATAAAGTAAATCCAATTTCGCGTATTGAGGCAAGGTCTGCGGAGGCTATTTGTTCTTTGGTCGAACGCGGCGTCGGCATTTCTGTTCTTGGTCCATTGGCCGTTTATGGCCGCTCCGGCGATAGCCTCGTTATCAAACCTTTTAGACCAAGTATTCCTTTTAAGGCCGGTTTAGTCTATCCATCCCAAAGGCCCATTTCAAGTATCGCGCGCAAATTTGCGGCTCATGTAACCGCCGTAGCGGAGGCGCTGGCAGACAATACATAATATTTGATTATGAATTGCGCTTTTATTCGAATTTGACATGATGTAGCTGCAAAAGTATTTTAAACTAATATTTTTTGTTTAACCATATGGCTGACTGGGCAATTTTGCCATAGTTAGGTGGATTATTTCATGTTCAAGCGTAACACCGAAGGCGTAAAGATTACATTCACAATAGATGGCACGCCTTCCTCTTGTCAGGAGGGTGAAACCGTAGCGGCAGCAATACTCGCTACAAATCCTGATTATACCCGTAAGACGACAGTTAAAGGGGATGTTCGCGCGCCATTTTGTATGATGGGCGCTTGCTTTGAATGCATTATGGAAATTGACGGAGTTCCAAACCGACAAGCTTGTTTGATTCTCGTTAAAGAGGGCATGAAAATCAGACGAAACAAGCTCGTTATCGGAAGTGATTGGGCTTAAATAGTGATGTTGAACTCTGAGAAAAAAATAGATGTTATAGTTATTGGCGCGGGCCCCGCAGGAATGGCTGCCAGTATTGAAGCATCGCGTCACGGCGCTTCGGTTTTGCTCCTTGATGAGCAGCCAACACTTGGTGGACAAATATATCGAAATATTGAAAAAACATCTGCCAATAACCCTGCTGAATTTAAACTGTTAGGGCCTGATTATCAAATTGGTTTAGAGCTTGCACATTCTGTTAAGAACCAAAACATCAATCATGTGAAAGGCGCGGAAGTTTGGAATATAGAGCATGACACAATGGCCGTGTTTTATGCT
>JAGLJX010000076.1 GCA_023142175.1 Emcibacter sp. | reverse complement strand
TATTCGAAAGTTCAAGGTGGTTCGTCTACACCCTTCCATCTTAAGACAAATTGCGGTCACTAAAACCGAGCCCGGCGATGAAAATAATCAGGATATTTCTTCGCTGGTCGGTAAAGTGGATATCCGCAAATTAGAACAGTTTTCGCAGGATGACCCGGATGCTTACAGCTACTCAGGCGGACTTTGCCACGCTAATCAAGGCTTGCTTGAATTTGTGGAAATGTTCAAAGCACCCATCAAGGTGCTGCATCCCCTGTTAACTGCAACGCAGGAGGGCAATTACAAAGGCACGGAAGGGTTCCCTGCTATTCCCTTTGAAGGGATTATCCTTGCCCATTCCAACGAGTCCGAATGGCAGACTTTCAAGAATAACAAGAATAACGAGGCCTTCATTGACCGGGTATATGTGATCAAGGTTCCCTATTGCCTACGCTCAAATGAAGAGGGGCAAATATACAAAAAGCTGCTTAAAACCTCGGAACTGGATAAAACCCACTGCGCCCCCGGCACATTGGATATGATGGCCCGTTTCAGCATCTTAACCCGTCTGAAAGATCATGAAAACTCCAACCTTTATTCCAAAATGCGGGTCTATAATGGGGAAAACCTCAAAGATGTGGACCCCAAGGCCAAACCAATGCAGGAATATAAGGATGCCGCCGGCGTTAATGAAGGCATGGATGGCATATCCACGCGCTTTGCCTTTAAGGCGCTGGCGGAAACCTTCAACTATGACACCCATGAGATCGCCGCCGATCCGGTGCATCTGATGTATGTTCTGGAACAGGCCCTGCTGCGGGAACAATTGCCCGAAGAAACTGAAAAGAAATATCTCAACTTCATCAAGGGGGAACTTGCCCCGCGTTATGCCGAATTTATCGGCAATGAAATACAGAAGGCTTATCTGGAATCCTACGGTGATTTTGGTCAAAATCTGTTTGACCGTTATATCTCCTACGCAGATTCATGGATTGAGGGCCATGACTTCAAAGACCCCGATACCGGACAATTACTGGATGGTAAGATACTGGATCAGGAATTATCCCAGATCGAGAAACCCGCTGGCATTTCCAACCCGAAAGATTTTCGCAATGAAGTGGTGAAATTCGCCCTGCGCGCTCGTGCTAATAATGCGGGTAGAAATCCCAAATGGACCTCCTATGAGAAGCTGCGCGAAGTGATCGAAAAACGTATGTTCAGCAGCGTGGAAGACCTGCTGCCAGTGATTAGCTTTGGTTCCAAAAAAGACAAGGATACGACAAGCAAACATCATGAGTTTGTCTCCCGCCTGACCGAGCGCGGCTATAGCGAACGACAGGTTCACAGGCTAGTTGAATGGTATATGCGGGTCAATAAGGCAGGGTAGTTGTTTCGTAATTGGAGTAGATATTCATGATGCATATAATCGACAGAAGGCTAAACCCAAAGGGTAAGAGCCTGTCAAATCGCCAGCGTTTTATTGATCGGGCCAAAAAGCAGATCAAGAGGGCTGTAGATGATGCCATCAAAAACCGTAAAATCAGTAATACACAGGGCGGTGAACGTATAAAAATTCCTTTGGAAGGGCTGAATGAACCGCGTTTTATGGGCGACAACAGAAGGGGTAAACGAGACCGGGTTATGCCGGGCAATAAAGACTTCATGCCCGGTGATAAGATCAAACGCCCACCGCCGCAGGGAGAAGGACAGGGCGGCCGTGAAGCCAGCGAAGACGGTGAAGGCGAAGACAGTTTCCAGTTCACCCTTACCCGTGATGAATTTCTGGATATTTTCTTTGAAGATATGGCCCTGCCCGACTTTATCAAGAAGTCCATCAAAGAAGAGGTTGTCCGTGAGTTTCAGCGGGCCGGATATAAAAAACAGGGTTCGCCCAGTAATCTCAACCTGAAACTCACCATGAAAAACAGCCTGGCCCGCCGCTTGTGCCTGCATCGTCCCCGTGATGAAGATATAGCGGCCCTGGAAAGCAAGATTACCGCACTTCGCAAAAAGAAGAAGCCCACTGAAAAGCAACAGAAAAATTTGGTCGAGCTTCTGGAAAACCTAGAAAAGATGAAACGGAAACGCCGGGTCGTACCCTATATTGACCCGCTGGATGTGCGTTTTTCCTCATTTACCGAAGTGGAAAAACCAAATACCCATGCGGTCATGTTCTGCCTGATGGATGTATCCGGTTCCATGGGGGAAGTTCACAAAGAACTGGCAAAACGCTTTTTCATGCTGCTGCATCTGTTCCTGACCCGGCAATATAGCAAAGTTGATGTGGTTTTTATCCGACATACCCATCTTGCCAGTGAAGTGGATGAAGATACCTTTTTTCATTCGCGGGAAACCGGCGGCACCATTGTCTCCACTGCCCTCGAAATTATGCAGAATATAATCAAAGACCGCTATCCGCCCGAAGACTGGAATATCTATGCTGCACAGGCTTCTGATGGTGATAATTTAAATAGTGACAATGCCTATTGTCAGGAACTTCTGACCGAGGGATTATTACCCAAATGCCAATATTTCGCCTATGTAGAAGTATGGGACAGCCATGAGGCCGAGATGTTCCCCGATGACAGCAATGTCACCCGCCTGTGGCAGACCTATGAAGAAATCAGGCAGTCACATGAGAATTTTGCGGTGAAGAAAGTCACCCGGGCCGAGGATATATTCCCGGTTCTGCATGATCTTTTTGCCAAGGATAAACAAAGCGAGGTGGCGTGAATGACCGCAGCAAAAGCGAAACCCACAATAAAGCCGTTATTTGACGGTGCGGAGTGGGATTATAAAACGGTGGATGATACCTTTCAGGCCATTCAGAAAATTGCCCTCGATGAAATGGGCCTGAATGTTTATCCAACGCAAATCGAGGTTATTACCTCTGAGCAGATGTTGGATGCCTATTCCTCCGTCGGTATGCCATTAATGTATAGTCACTGGTCATTTGGCAAGAGCTTCCTGCGGGATGAATCCAGTTACCGCAAGGGGTACAGCGGCCTTGCTTATGAAATTGTCATCAATTCCAACCCCTGCATCTGCTATATAATGGAAGAAAATTCCATGACCATGCAGACCCTTGTGATGGCTCATGCGGCCTTTGGTCATAATCATTTTTTCAAGAATAATCATCTGTTTAAACAATGGACTGACGCTAATGCCATTCTGGACTATCTACAATTTGCCAAAAATTATATTGCCAAATGTGAAGAAAGATACGGTCAGAAAGAAGTGGAGAAGATACTGGATTCAGCCCATGCCCTGCGGGATCAGGGAGTTGATAAATTCACCCGCCGACAAAAGCTGGACGTTGCCGCCCTGCGCCAGATTGAACTGGAACGTGAAGAGTATGAAAGATCCCAATATAGCGAATTATGGCGCACCCTGCCGGAAACCAAATCCAAAGATGATGATGAAATAGACCAGATAGAACGGGAGCTGGCACGGAAACTAGGACTGCCCGAATCCAACCTGTTGTATTTTCTGGAGAAGCACAGCCCGGTTCTCGATAACTGGCAACGGGAAATTCTGCGTATTGTGCGCTCTGTAGCACAATATTTCTACCCCCAGCGCCAAACCAAGCTCATGAATGAGGGCTGCGCGTGCTTTACCCATTATCATATCATGAACAGGCTCTATGATCTTGGCCTCATTACCGAAGGGGCCATGCTGGAGTTCATTGGTTTTCACACCTCTGTTATCTCCCAGCCAAATTTCGACAACCGTTCTTTCTCCGGCATTAATCCCTATGCGCTGGGCTTTGCTATGATGAAGGATATTGAGCGCATATGTGAAAACCCCACCGATGAAGACCGGAAATGGTTTCCTGATATTGCGGGCAACAACCGCGCCATCGAAACCCTGAAAGAGGCATGGGAGAATTTCCGGGATGAAAGTTTTATCCTGCAATATCTCAGCCCCCACCTGATGCGGGAGTTCCGCCTCTTTAACCTGACGGATGACACCACGAAACCCCATTATATTGTCGATGCCATTCATAATAACCGGGGGTATCGTGCCGTGCGCAGCGCCCTTGCCGCCCAATATTCAGTGGCCAATCTTGATCTTGATATTCAGGTTACCAATGTGGATCTTCATGGCAACAGATCAATGATCCTGAACCATAGCATGGCCAATGGCATGACACTGGAAGAAAAACAGGCCAGTCTTGTTCTCAGCCATATTCAACGGCTTTGGGGCTATGGTGTGACCCTGAACAGCGTTGATCCAAACAGCAATAAGGTCATAAAGACCTATTCCGAGCAATCTTTCGCATCCGTGCGCTTGGAACGGAAATAACTGATACCCATGAGAAGAACGACAATCACGACTGCCCGGAATGATGAGGTGTAATTACCGTGTGAGAGGTGAAGCGTGGCACTGGTCAGCATAATCAGACCCAGAATAGTAGCCCCCGCCACTGTCAATCGCGGGGTAATTAACATCAATCCCCCCAGACATTCAACGACACCCACAGCAATTAACATAGATACAGATATGCCCAGAGCTTCAAACTGAGCTACTTGATATGAGAACCCCAAAATCTTGCTGGCGCCATTGTAAAAAAACACCATTGCCAGAACAAGGCACAATACCCATAGAATAACTTCTATTAACTTATCTGCGTTCATGTCATCTTACCTCTACTGACCAAATACGCTGAGCATATATGTCACCTACTGTAGAAAAAAATGCGCTAAAGATCAAATTTAACCTTTGTGGGCCTAAAAATATCCTACCTTTCGGCCCTGACAACCACATCCATAAAAACCTGAGATGCGACACTGGACACGTCACGCCATCCGCCCTGCCCGACCCCATAATCCAGACGGCTTAACACCATCCGGCCCTTGATTTCGGCCTGTTGTGCGTCATATTGCGTTAAGGTGAAATAGAGGGTCTCAGTCCGGGTGACATCCCGCAAAGTAAGCTCACCCGTTACCTGATAGTCTTTGCCGCCAAGATGTTTGAAACCATTACTGACAAAGCGGGCCGTTGGATATTGAGCCACATCAAACCAGTTTTTTTTCTTAAGATTTATTGCCACATCACTATAGAAGGATTCAATATGATCCAGGTCAATCAGGATATCAATTCGGCTTTGGTCCAGCGATACCGGATCAAATATTATATCGGCGGTAAATTTGGTAAATTCCCCATCAGAGGCGATGCCTTCAATGATAACTGAAAAATTGATCGAACTTTCACCATCCTTCATCTGCCATGGCATATCCTGCGCGTAGGCAACAGGAGACAACAGCAATAAAATGGTGAGAAAATACGCTTTCATAATATGCTAATCCGGCTTCTTGGTGCGAAATGACATTCTTTCAAACACGCCGTCTCTTCGAAAAGTGTAATGAAACAGAGCCGCCGCGGCATGAACAATAAAAGCTAGCAATAAAATTATTGCCGTGATCTCATGGGCCTCATGAAAAAACTCACTCATGGCCTTATCCTTATCGGCCAATGCAGGAAGCTCAAGCCCAAAGAACTTTACCGGATGCCCGCCATAAGAACTCATCAGCCAGCCAAATAGGGGTTGGACAAACATGATAATATACAACAGCATATGCATAGCGTGGGCGCTCAGAATTTCTATCTTGCTCATGGAATCTGGTGCCTTTGGCACCGGATTTATCATGCGCCAGCCCAAGCGGAAAACAACGAGGACAAGGATCAATATGCCAAAAGATTTATGGTCATTATACCATGACATCTTATAGAGCATCTGTTCAGGGGTATCGGAGGGCAGACCATGCATATATTTACCCAGAAAAATCATGCCCAAAATGATAACAAACATAATATTATGAAAAAGTTTGGCAATAATTCCGTATGAGTTATCTGTATTTTTTACATCCATTTTTTTATCCCTGTTTTATTATTATTCACGAACAATCAAGGCTTCTGTCTCAATCCTGATGATCACATCATCGCCAACAAACGGCAGATAATGCGTCAAACCCCAGCGGGACCGTTTTATTGTTGTTCTGACAGAAAATCCGGTCCGCATTTTATTTTTTATTATGTCCATGCCCCGCTTGTTCAGCCGTACCTTTAAGGTCAGCGGTCTGGTGATGCCAAGCAGGGTGAAGTCGCCGTCAACGGTGGCTTTTTTTTCATCGGTCAAGGTCACTTTTGTGCTGGTAAATGTAGCGGTTGGAAATTTATCCACATGAAAATAATCAACACCCCGCAAAAGCTCATCAAATTCCGCATGGCCGGTCATGATGCTGGTGGTTTTGATGGTGATCGTGACCGAGCTTTGATCCGGATTATCATGATCCAGAATAATCTGGCCGTCATAATCCATGAACTGACCCATAGAATTGGAAAAGCCAATATGATTGAAAAACCACAGGATGTTGGTATGGGTTTTGTCAAAATGATAGACTTCTTTGCCGACCATATTAACTTCTGCCTGAGCAGCTATGGGGCTGAACAACAACAAAAATACCAAAACTGCTTTAAAAAAACTGCCCATCACCATCCTAGTTTTTTCTTTTAATTTTATCCTTGATCGCCGACAAATTCATCAAGATGAAAACTGGTACTACAATAATCGCGCCAAGCAGAACATATTTCCCGCCCCATTCAATGACACTGATACTGGCATCATAAATATTGCCCAAAGTCTCCGGAATATCATGAATAAGGTCTGCAGGACTAATATCAAAGAAGTCGAGAGCCAACCCCACAAGAAGCGATACGACCACTAGCTTCCAGATAATATGCATTGTGGATTTATTCATCCGTCACTCCTGTTGACCTTGTTTGTTAAATATTTCTTCTTCCATATCATATCTATATTGTCTCACCATCACATCCACAGCATATTTTTGCTTTTTACTAAGCTGCTTTGTCGCAGACAGCAGAGCCAGCTTATTCATGGCACCTTTAAATTGACGTGCCTTAGCGTTCTCAACTATTTCCGCAATATGATGCTGCATTTCAGGACTTTCATCGCTGAAGATTTGTATCAGACGGTCTTCTTCTAATGTGCTGTCCCGTGTTTCATCAGATGTCCCACATGATGAAACAACCATAACCACGATCAAACCCAGAAACAGCTTTATCAGTTTTCTATACATCCTGCCCTGCTTTTTATTTTATTCCCTTACAGAATAATCTCTATGCCACAAAAAAACAATCCCCGCCAGTATGATACTGCCGGGGATTGTAAATTTGAAATCACTTTAATTTTAGATATGTTTTCTGCTTTGAACCACACGGTAGCGGTTTGAAACATAAGCTGTATCGGACAGGGCCGCATTAGCCGCCGGATTGCAACCCGTGGCATGAAAATCACTGAAGGCCGCCGTCTGGTTTACATATACGCCGCCCGTCAGGTTGAAAGACACCGCAACACCGGACCGGCAGGCAGCATCTTCGGCAAGGTCCAAAACATCATCCGATGTGGAATAGATACCAAAGCTTATGGCGCCGTTCTTTTTCACGCTATTCTCAACGATCTGCAAGCTGTCGGCTGTATCCTTGCTGGGTACAACATAAGAAATCGGCCCGAATAATTCAGCCGTATAAGAGCTTTCGTCCGTGGCTTTCAAAATAAGCGGCGTGCGGATGGTCGCATTGTCGAACCCCTCCATAGGGACCGCACGGGAAGCCAGAACCACATTGTCACCCGCGCCATATTTCTCAAGGCGGGCAAGTGTCGCCTCGCTCTGAATGGCACCGAGTATGGCACAGGCGCGCCCATCATCACCGTTCAGTTTTTCAACGCCGGTGGCAAGTGCCGCAACAACCTCATCAAAGCTCTTGTGTCCGTCATCGGTTTCGATACCGCCTTCAGGAATGAATATATTCTGCGGCGTTGTACACATCTGCCCCGCATAAAGGCTGAGCGTGAAGGAAAGATTGCCGATCATGCCGCGGAAATTATCCGTGCTGTCGATAATGACGCAGTTAACACCCGCTTTTTCTGTATAGACCAAGGCTTGGGTCGCGTTTACTTCCAGCCAGTTACCAAAGCCAGTGCTGCCGGTGAAATCAATCAATTTTACCTGCGGGGCCAAGGCCAGATCTTTGGCCAGCGGCGCATCAGCACTATCAACCGCCAACGTGACGATATTAGGATTAAAGCCTTCTTCCTTCAACACATCGCGGCAAATTTCCACGGTAATCGCAAGCGGCAAAATCCCGCCGGGGTGTGGCTTCACAATAACCGCGTTGCCCGTAACCAGACTGGCGAATAAGCCAGGGTAGCTGTTCCATGTGGGGAAAGTAGAGCAACCAACCACCAGACCAATACCTCTGGGGACAACGGTAAAATGTTTTTCCATAACGATAGGGTCGCGCTTGCCCTGCGGTTTCTCCCAACGGGCTACAGCAGGCGTACGGACCATATCTTCATAGGCATAGACCACCGCTTCCAGTCCCCGATCCTGAGCATGTGGGCCGCCGGCCTGAAATGCCATCATAAAGGCCTGCCCTGTGGTATGCATAACCGCAAAGCCCATTTCAAAGCTACGTTTGTTAATACGGGATAATATTTCAAGACAAATTCCGGTACGGGCTTCAATGGATGCCTTTGCCCAGTCCTGACGAACGGCCTCTACTCCACCAATTAAGACGTCCACATCCACTTTCGGATAGGTCACGCCCAGATCAAAACCATAAGGGGATTTTTCCGAACCCGCTGTGCCGGAAATGCCGGGCTGATCAATGTCAAAATGCTTGCCCAGATATGCTTTAAAAGCCGCCTCACCGTCTTTGCTGGCGTCCTCACCATAAACGCGCGGGCTGGGGCTTTCAGGATAAGCTGTCCAATATTCCCGTGTTCTGCTGGCCTCAATACCCTTTTCAAGCGTTTCCCTGTGGCGTTCAAATAATGAAGATTGTGACATTTTATCTTTACTCCTGATAAGTTTTTGCAGAATTTGCGGTGCTCAATTTAACATATTTATTGACTAAACCCTATGGATTTGTAATTAATAGACCGAACGGTTGGACAATTCAAGTTAAATAGCTTAAATAATATTTCTATAGCTATGATATAGTAACTTCTCGGATACGGATTGGATTTACAAAATGTCTTATGAAAACATTGAATTTAATATCACGGATGGCTTGGCAACATTGACCCTGAACCGTCCGGAAAGCCTGAACAGCTTTACCACAGAAATGCATGAAGAATTTCGTGATGCCATGACGAAGGTTGAAAATGACCCTACCGTCCGTTGTTTGTTACTCACGGGAAATGGCCGTGGCTTTTGTGCGGGGCAGGATCTCAATGACCGGGCGGTAAAGCCCGGAGCCGAACGGCGCGATCTTTCCGAATCCGTTGAAGAAAATTATAATCCTTTGATAAAAAGAATTGCCAACCTACCCATGCCGGTCATCTGTGCGGTTAACGGCGTAGCGGCGGGTGCGGGCGCAAATCTGGCGCTGGCCTGTGACATGGTTTTTGCCGCAAAATCCGCAAAGTTCATTCAGGTATTCTGCAAGATTGGCCTGATCCCCGATAGCGGCGGCACCTATAACCTGCCCCGGGTGGTGGGCACTGCGCGAGCCATGGGCCTTGCGCTGACTGGCGATGCGGTCACGGCGGAACAGGCGGAAGAATGGGGCATGATCTGGAAAGCGGTAAATAATGAAGACCTGATGGACGTTGCCTTGAAACAGGCCCGTCATTTCACTAGCCAACCAACCTTCGGTCTGTCCCTGATCAAAAGAGCAATCCGTAGTAGCTTTGACAATGACCTTAATAAACAGCTACAACAGGAAAGTGGCTTTCAAAAACAAGCCGGATTCTCCGATGATTATCAGGAAGGTGTCGCCGCCTTCCTTGAAAAACGAACGCCAGCCTTTACGGGCAAATAAAGGATAAAGACTTATGACTGCTCTCCCCCCCTCCAATGCGGTTGCCGTTATCGGTGCCGGAACCATGGGCGCTGGAATTGTGCAGGTAGCCGCCACAGCCGGACATACGGTTTATCTTTTCGATACATCTTCAGAAGCTATCGACAAAGGCGTCGCCCAGATTGAAAAATTTCTTGGACGATCTGTCGCCAAAGGCCGGATAGAGGATGAGGAGCGAACCGCTATTCTGAGCCGTATTCATCGCTGCAATAAACTGGACGATCTGGCACCGGCCAAACTGGTCATCGAAGCGATTGTGGAAAATATTGACATCAAGCGGTCCGTCTTTAGCCAGTTGGAGGATATCCTCGATGAGGATGC